>JBBSIT010000136.1:0-8387 GCA_038231995.1 Acetobacterales bacterium
CCGACGGCGGTTCGGAGCAGAAGCATGCCGCCGCCCGCCGGCGCATCCTGCGCGAGGTAGAGGACGCGATCCAGCGCGAGGCGAGGGGTGCTGACGTGGACGCGCTGGAGGCCGAGCTGCGCGAGCGGCTGGACGGGCCGGAGCTGGACGACGAGATCGATAACCGTCCCGTGGCCGAGGTCATCGCCGACATCTGCCGCGATCTCGGTTTGCTGACCTTCCTCGGCAACCATCCCTGGAAGCGGCGCGGGCCGGTGGACGTGGCGGCGCTGTGTGCCCGGGCGGCGCAGGCGCCGGGCGCTGTCCGGCCGGAGCCGGGGCCGGGCGCGACCTGGTCCGGGCCGCAGCCTTACTCGCAGGAGGCCTCTATCGAGCTGATGCACCAGCTCCTGGAGCACGCGCCGCCCCTGCCGCCGGACGGCGGCGCGGGCATGAGCATCGACCCCACGACGCCTTTGCTGCCTGCCGCGCGCTTCCGCGGGAAGTGACGGGCGCCCGGCGCCAGTCCGGGCGGTCTCATCCTCTCGCTATCCTTGGCGGAGCCTCGGATCGAGCCGGTCCTGCAGGCCGTCGCCGAGCAGGTTGAAGCCGAGCGAGGCCAGCAGGATCGCGGTCCCGGAGAACACGGACACAAAGGGGCTGAGCGCCAGGTAGTTGCGGCTCTCCGCCAGCATGCGGCCCAGCGAGAGCGTGGGCGGCTGGGTGCCGAGGCCGAGGAAGGAGAGGCTGGCCTCCACCAGGATGGCAGTGGACAGCGCCAGGCTGGCCTGCACCAGGATCACCGCCGACAAGTTGGGCACCAGGTGGCGCAGCAGGATACGCGCGGGGCTGGCGCCGCCGGCGCGGGCGGCCGCGATGTAGTCGGCCTCGCGCAGCAGCAGCGCCGGGGCGCGCAGGGTGCGGGCGAAGATGGGCACGTAGACGACGCCGATCGCCAGGCCGGTGCTGGCCGCCCCCGGGCCGAGCACCGCGATGACGCCGATGGCGAGCAGGATGATGGGGAAGGCGAACAGCACGTCCATGCAGCGCATGGCGATGCGGTCCGGCCAGCCGCCGCGCCAGGCCGCGAGCACGCCGAGCGTGCCGCCCGCGGCCAGCGCGCCCAGCACGCAGGCGGCCGAGATGGCGAACAGGGTGCGGTAGCCGAACAGGATGCGCGAGAGGGTGTCGCGCCCGAAATTATCGGCGCCCAGCGGGTGCGCCCAGCTCGGACCGCGGAGGCGGGCCAGGATGTCCTGCGCGTTCGGGCCGTAGGGCGCTACCAGTGGCGCGAGGAGTGCTGCCGCGGCCTGGGCCAGCATCAGGCCGCCGCCGATCCACAGCAGGGGATGGCCCCTCACGCGCGGCGCACCCGGGGGTCCACGGCGATGTAGAGCAGGTCGAACAGCGCGTTGACCAGGACGAAGGTCAGGGTGGCCAGGAGAATGCTGGCCTGAACGAGCGGGTAGTTGCGCTCGGCGATGGCGCCGACCATGAGCCGGCCCAGGCCGGGCAGCGCGAACACCTGCTCGACGACGACGGAACCGCCGAACAGGTAGCCGGCCATGATGCCGAGGCTGGTCAGGAACGGGATCAGCGCGTTGCGGAGCGCGTGGACCAGGACGACCGTGCGCTCCCGCAGCCCCTTGGCGCGGGCGGTGCGGATGTAGTCCTGGCGCATCGCCTCCAGCATGGAGGCGCGCACGATCCGGGCGAGCGAGGCCGTCACTGGCAGCGCCAAGGCCGCCACCGGCAGCGCCGCCCGCTGCAGGTTGCCCCAAGGGTCGTCGGCGAAGGCGACCCAGCCCAGGACCTGGGCGTCCGGCGCCAGCGTGGCCACGCCGTAGAGCAGCATCGTGCCCAGCCAGAACGACGGCACGGTGATGCCGGCGATGCTGAGGACGCGGACGGCGTAGTCGGTTCCCCGCCGGGTCGTGGTGGCCATCAGGCAGCCCAGCGGCACGGCGAGCCCGGCCGCGAGCAGCAGCGCGAGCCCGGTCAGCTCCGCCGTCACGGCCACGCGCGGCAGGATCTCGTCCAGCACCGGCCGGCCGGTCCACACGCTGGCGCCGAGGTCGCCCTGCAGCGCGCGGCCGGCCCAGCCGAGGTATTGGGCGAGCACGGACTGATCCAGGCCGAGCTTCGCGCGGAGGGCGGCGATCTGCTCGGGCGTGACCTCGGCGTTGGCGCCGAGCATGACCTGCACGGCATCGCCGGGGATCAGCCGGATCATCAGGAAGGTCAGCACCGAGACGCCGAAGGCGACGACCGCCAGCTCGCCCAGCCGCCGGAGCGCCGCGCCCAGCAGGGCGTTACTGCCCGATGCGCGCGTCCCGCAGCGAGCGCAGGCTGCGGGTGGCGCTGGGCGTGAAGCCCTGCACGTCGGCGCGCACGGCGGTGAACAGGGTGCCGTAGGCGACGGGCACCGCCGGGCCGCGGCAGGCCAGCAGGCGCTGCGCCTCGTCATACATGCGCTTGCGCGCGGCCGGGTCCTGGCTGGTGCGGGCCTCGGCCACCAGGGCGTCGAGTTGGGGGTCGCTGAACTTGTAGACGTTGGTGGCGCCCGATGTCGTGAAGCTGCGGCCGAAATAGTCGTCCGGATCGGCGCCGCCGCTGTTCAGGCTGGCGAAGGCTTGGAAGTTGCCGGCGCGCCAGTCCTGGATGAAGCGGCCCTGCTCCTGCACGTTCAGCGCCACCTCGATGCCGGCCTGGCCGAGCTGCGCCTGCACCACCTGGGCCACGTCCACCACCTGTTGCAGGCTGCCGAGCACGTTGAGCGTGACCTTGAGCGGCAGGGTCAGTCCGGCTTGCTGCAGGAGCTGGCGCGCGCGCGCCGGGTCGGTGCGGTAGCAGGGGAACTCGGAGGTGGGCAGCGCCCAGTCGCGCAGCGCGGGCGAGAGCGGCCCGGCGGGCACGCCCTTGCCGAAATAGGCGGCGTCCACGACCTGCTGGCGGTCGAGCGCCAGGTTCACCGCCTCGCGCACCTCCGGCTTGTCGAAGGGCGGGCGGGAGGTGTTGAGGCCGATGACGCTGTAGGCCAGGTCTTGGGTCTGCAGGACGCGGACGCGGGACTGGTTCGCGAGCGCCGCTGCAGAGGCGGCGTCCAGGCTGGGCAGCATCCGATAGGCGCCGCTCTGCACGCCGAGCTGCCTCGTGGCCGCCTCGGGGACGATGTTGAACTTCAGCCCGGCGAGATCCGGCAGGCCCGCCTCCCAGTAGGCCGGGTTGCGGTCGAGCGCGATGTAGGTGTCCGGCGCCCACTCCTTGAACTGGAACGGGCCGGTGCCGACGGGGCGCCGCGCCAGCTCCGCCACCGCCTCGGCCGGCACGATGGCGAGCGAGGCGAGCTGCGCGAGGAACGGCGCCGAGGGCTGCTCCAGCACGATGCGGACGGCGTCGTTCCCGTCTGGCTCGATGGACGCGACCGTGGCGAAGCGCGACGCGTAGGGCGATCCGGTCTTGGGGTCGCGCACCCGGGCGATCGAGGCCGCCACGTCGGCGGGCGCGAGCTTGCGGCCGTTGTGGAACACGGCGCCGGGGCGGAGCTGGAAGCGGTAGGTCTTGCCGTCGTCCGAGACGGTCCAGGATGCCGCGAGCGCCGGCACGACGCGCAGCTCGGGGTCGATCGCGGTCAGGCCCTCATACACCGTGCTGGTGACGAGCTGGGTGGCGAAGCTGGTCGCTACATGGGGGTCGAGGCCCACGGGGGATTGGTCGGTGGCGATCTCCACCGTCTGCGCGCGCGCCGGCAAAGTGGCAAGGAGCAGGACGCCGACCGAGTAGATGATGCGCTTCATGGACGATCTCCCTTTATTGGGGCGACGAATAGATAACCGCTTCGCTACCAGCAAGGACGCCGCTGGTCAGACGACGCGCCTACCTTCGGCGAACACCCCCGCGAGGCGCCCGGCCGCGTCTGTCAGCACGAGGTCCGCGGCGGCGCCGGGTAGGATTACGCCGCGGTCGGGTAAGCCAAGATAGCTGGCCGGGATGGTCGAGACCCGCCGGGCCGCGTCCGCCAGCTCCAGGCCGAGCGCGAGCAGGTTGCGCAGGGCCTGGTCCATGGTCAGCACGCTGCCGGCCAGGCCGCCGTCGGCGAGGCGGACGGCCCCGCCGGCCTTGCGGATGCTTTGCCGACGACCCAGGCGGTACTCCCCGTCCGGCATGCCGGCGGCGGCCACGGCGTCGGTGACGGCGTAGAGGCCGGGGATGGCGCGGAGTGCGGCTCGCAGCGCACCTTCCGCCACGTGCTGCAGGTCCGTGATGCACTCCGCGTACGTGGCGTGCGCCAGTGCGCAGCCGGCGGCGCCCGGCGCGCGGTGGTGCAGGCCCGTCATGGCGTTGAACAGGTGGGTGAAGCCTGCGGCGCCGCGGTTCAGCGCCTCCCGCGCCTGCGCGTAGGTGCAGGCAGTGTGGCCGATCTGCGCGTGCACGCCGCGTTGCACGAGGAAGGCGAGCAGGGCGCCGTCCTGGTCCATCTCGGGCGCCATCGTGGCGACGCGCATGGGGGCGAGTGCGCACAGCTCGGCGGCCAACTGCAGGTCGGGCGGGATGGCGTAGGGCGGCTGCGCGCCGAGCGCCGCCGGGTTGATGAACGGGCCTTCGAGGTGCAGCCCCAGCACGCGGGCGACGCCTGGGATGGGCTGGGCCGCGGCCTCGCCGATGCCGGAGGCGGCACGGCGCAGGTCGTCGGCCGGGGCCGTCACCGTGGTCGCCAGCAGCGCGGTCGTGCCGTGGCGGGCGTGGAACGCGGCCATGCGGCGCACCGCGGCGGCGCCGTCCATGCAGTCCGCGCCGGCGCCGCCATGCACGTGCAGGTCCACGAAGCCGGGCAGCACGAAACGGTCCTCCGGCGCGTGGGGGTCCGGTTCGACGGCCTGGACGGCGGCGGCGAAGCGCACCCGGCCGCGCACCCAGCCGTCCGGCGTGAGCACCATCCCGGCGACCGTCTCCATCAGCTCTCCGGAACAGGCGGACCCGCCCGCGCCCGGTCCAGCCGGCCGCCGGCGGCCGCGAGCCTCGCCTCGGCCTCGGCCCGGTCCAGGCCGTCCAGCATCAGCACCGCGCGCTTGATGTCGCCGCCGGACGCCGACCAGGCCGCTGCCGCCTGCTCGGGCGACGCGCCGGCAATGGCGGCGACCATGCGCTGGGCGCGGTCCGCCAGCTTCGCGTTGCTAGGCGCCATGTCCACCATCATGCCCTGATAGACCCGGCCCAGCTCGGTCATCAGCCGGGTCGAGAACAAGTTGAGCGCGATCTTCTGCGCGGTGCCGGCCGTCATGCGGGTGGAGCCGGCCAGGAACTCCGCGCCGGTCCGCAGCAGCACGGGATGCCCCGCCTCCACGAGCAACGGCGCGCCCTCGTTGTTGGCCAGCGCCACGGTCAGCGCCCCGGCCCGGCGCGCCGCCGCCTGGACCGCGCGGGTGTATCGCGTCGTGCCGGATGCGGCGACGGACACGAACACGTCAGCCGCGGTCGGCAGCAAGGCCTCCGCCTCCCGCCGGCCGGCGTCCGCGTCGTCCTCGGCGCCCTCGACGGAGCGGACCAGGGCTCTCTCCCCGCCAGCGACCAGGTAGCGCAGCCGGTCGTGCGGCCATCCGAAGGTGGGGTGCAGCTCTACCCCGTCCTGCACCGCAAGACGGCCAGACGCGCCGCCGCCGCAGTACACGAGCCGTCCTTGGTCGCCAAGACGTTCGGCCGCCGCGCCGACCGCGGCGGCGAGGGCCGGCAGCGCCTGGCGGACGGCTACGAGGGCGTTGAACTGGTTCTCCAGCATGGCGGCGAGCGCATCCTCGGCCGGCCATGACCCGGCGTCCTGGTAGCGGCGCAAGCCCTGTTCGGTCTCCATTGCCCCCACCTTCTCCGCGCAACGCCTCGCTGGTATCATGCCCCCACCGGATGGAGCCAGACGCGCACAGCATGATCGTCATTGGCCTGATTTCCGGAACCTCTGTCGACGCCATCGACGCGGCGGCCGCCCGGTTCTCCTGGCGCGAGGACACCCTCGTCCTCCAGCCGCTCGGCTCCTGCGAGGCGGCTTGGCCCGGCGAGACCAGACGGCGGCTGCTGGCGGGGCTGCCCCCGGCGCCGGTCACGATGGGAGAAGTTTGCCGGCTCGACACGCTGGTGGGCGAGGCCTTCGCCGCGGCGGCCGTCACGGCGGTCCGGGACCTCGCCGGCGGCACGGCGGACCTGATCGCGTCGCACGGCCAGAACGTGTTCCACTGGGTCGAGGACGGTCGCGCGCGCGGCACCTTGCAGCTCGGCCAGCCCGCGATCATCGCCGAGATCACCGGGTTGCCGGTCGTCTCCGACCTGCGCGCGCGCGACGTGGCCGCGGGCGGCCAGGGCGCGCCGCTGGCCAGCACGCTGGACGCGCTCTGGCTCGCCGGGGATGGCGGCCCGTGCGCGGCGCTGAACCTGGGCGGCATCGCCAACATCACGGTGGTCGGGCGGGCGGGCGAGCCGGTGCTGGCCTACGACACCGGGCCGGCGAGTTGCCTGCTGGACCTGCAGGCGGCCCGCCTGACCGGCGGCGCGCAGGCCTGCGACACCGATGGCCGGCTGGCCCTTGCCGGCGCAGTGCGCGAGGACCTGCTGGCGCGACTGCTGGACGAGCCGTACTACGCCCTGCCCCCGCCCAAGAGCACGGGGCGCGAGCTGTTCGACGCTGGCTACGTCGCGCGCCGGCTGGACGGCTTGCCGGAGGCGCCGGGTCCCGACCTGATGGCGACGCTCACGGAACTGACCGCCCGCACCGTTGCGGCCGCATGCCGCCGGCACGGCGTCGCGGAGGTCGTCGCGTCCGGCGGCGGCGTGCGCAACCCGGCGCTCGACGCAGCCCTCCGCCGCGCGCTGCACCCGGTCCCGCTCGTGATGAGCGAGGAGCGCGGGCTGCCGTCCGACGCCAAGGAGGCCTATCTGTTCGCCCTGCTGGGTTTCCTCGCGTGGCACGGGCTGCCCGGCACGGCGCCGGGCGCGACGGGCGCGCGCGGACCACGCCTGCTCGGGCGGTTGAGCCCCGGCGCCGCGCCTCTGCTTCTGCCACCGACCGCCCAGCCGCCGCGAAGGCTCGTCATCGAGCGCTGAGACTGGCATCGTTCTCGCAAACAGGAGGGCATGCACCGTATCGCATCCCTCCTCTGTCTCGCCCTCCTAGCACTCGCCTGGGGCGGCCCGGCCAGGGCGCAATCGTTCACTAGTCTCGGCGAATTGGCGGCAAACCGCCAGTTCGCGCGTAATTCGAGCCTTTCCTACACGCCGCCGCCCGTTCGGATCATCTCCGCGTCGGGCGCCAGCATGGGGCTGTTCCTGCCCAGCGGCTCGTCAGCCCCCCCGGCAGGATCTGCCGGGGCGGGCAATCTTCGCCCCTCCGAGCAGTGCCGGGCGGCGATCGCCGCGGCGGAGCAGCGCCACGGCATCCCGCGCGGCCTGCTGGCCGCCATCTCGGTCGTGGAGAGCGGCCGGCGCGACGAGGTCACGGGCGAGCGCGCGCCGTGGCCGTGGACGATCAACGCGGAGGGCCAGGGCCACTATTTCGACAGCAAGCAGGAGGCGGTCGCCTGGGTGCAGCGCGCCCGGGCCGACGGCATGCGCTCCATCGACACGGGCTGCATGCAGATCAATATGCTGCACCATCCCAATGCCCTCGCCTCGGTGGACCAGGCGTTCGACCCCAATGCCAATGCCGACTACGCCGCGCGTTTCCTGACCGAGCTGCGGGAGAAGGCCGACGGGGACTGGATGCGCGCGGCCGGCTTCTACCACTCGCAGACGCCGTTCCGCGCCGAGGCGTATCGCCGGACCGTGGAGGCCGCGATGAGCGGCGCAGGCCGGTCGGCGCCGAATGGGCCGTACGGCTCGACCTCGGTCGCGACAGCGGCGGCGCAGCCACAACCGCAGGCCGCACAACCGCCCGCCGGGACGGGCGCGCCCTTCCTGTCCAACCGGTCGGCGGCCGCGGTGGTGATCGCGGCGTCGGCGGGCACCATCGGGCGGGGGCTCGACGCGTATCGGGCGGCGCCGACGCCGCTGGTGGGCCGGCTGGCGTTCCGATGAGGCGGACCCGGCTCCGGCTCGCCGGCCTGCTCCTGGCGCTGCCCCTGGCTGCAGCCGCGCAGCCCTCCGCCGAGGCAGTGCGAGCCGACAGCCGGGCCGTCGGCCGTCTGGCCAGCGTCACCGGAGCTCTCGCCTACGCGGCGAACTCCACGCGCCCGGACATCGCTCACGCAGTCAACATGCTGCAGCGCTCGCTCGCCGAGCCGACAGAGCAGACCGTGCGCGAGGCCAAGCGCGTGCTGCGCTACCTAGCAGGCACGCAGCATCTGGGCCTCACCTTCCGCGCATCTTCTGAACGCGGCCTGCGCCTAAAGACGTTCTCGGACGCTGACTGGGCAGGAGAGGAGTCC
>JBBSIT010000137.1:0-8254 GCA_038231995.1 Acetobacterales bacterium
GACCGCCGTGCAGCCAAGCACAACAACTATGGGTCTCGAACTGGACGCGGTTTAGTTGCCTAATCAAAGCCCTGCAAGGCCCGCCAGGGAGTCTAGACAGGCCCGGCGGGGCGCTTTATCCTTAGGAACCTAACCATTCATGGCGGCGCCGGCCGCGACCGTGGAGGACCAGCATGCTGACCGCCGAAGAGAACACGCTGCTCACCCGCGTGGTCGATGCCCCGATGGGTCAGATGATGCGCCGGCACTGGGTGCCGGCGGCGCTGTCCGAGCAGGTGGCCGAGCCGGACGGCGCCCCGGTCCGCCTGCGGCTGTTCGGCGAGGACCTGGTGGCCTTCCGCGACACCGAGGGCCGCCTCGGCGTGCTCGGCGAGTTCTGCCCGCACCGCAAGGCGTCCCTGGCGTTCGGCCGCAACGAGGAGTGCGGCCTGCGCTGCCTGTATCACGGCTGGAAATTCGACGTGGCGGGCAACGTGGTCGAGATGGCGTCCGAGCCGAAGGAGAGCGGGTTCGCCGACCGGGTGAAGCACAAGGCCTACCCGACCCGGGAGGCCGGCGGCTTCGTGTGGGCGTATATGGGTCCGGCCGAGCTGGAGCCGCCGTTCGAGCCGCCCTCCTGGGCGCCGACGCCGGACGTGCGCGTCTCGATCATGCGCATCGACCTGCCCTGCAACTGGGCGCAGATCATGGAGGGCCAGATCGACTCTGCCCATAGCAGCAGCCTGCACTCGTCCGACATGCGCCCGGCGCGGGTGGCGACGGCCGGGGCGCAGGACACGCACTGGACCCGGCCCTCGACCGACAAGTCCCCCCGCATCCAGGTGCAGCTCACGGGCTACGGCATGCGCTACGCCGCCATCCGCCGGCCGATCATGAACGCGCAGACTCAGGACTACGTGCGCATCACCACCTACGTCGCGCCGTTCGCGGCGCTCATTCCGCCCAACAGTTCGTACAACGTCGCCAGCGTGATCGTGCCCAAGGACGACACCAGCAGCTACTTCCATTTCATCGCCTGGGGCGACCCGGCGACCTGCATCGAGCAGGAGGCGTGGCGCAAGTTCTGCGTGGCCCAGGTGGGCGTGGATCTGGACGCCAACTACCGGCCGATCCTGCGGCACGCACGCAACACCTACCTGCAGGACCGCGCGGCGATGAAGGAGGGCAGCTTCACCGGGCTGCCGGGCATCCCGAACCAGGACATCGCGATGTGGGAGTCGATGGGCGCCATCGCCGACCGCACCAGCGAGCGGCTGGGCGCCAGCGACATCGCCGTCATCCAGTTCCGCCGCCTCATGCTCGATGCCGTGGCCCGCTTCCAGGCTGGCGCCGAGCCGCTCGGCCTCGCCGCTCCGCATCTGCCGCATGCCAAGCTCCGCTCCTATCAGGGGCTGGTGCCCAAGACCGAGGACTGGCGCACGTTGGGCGCATCCGACGAGGAGCGCGCCACCCTGGACGGGCTGGAGGAGGACGAGACGGACCGGGAGATGGCGCAGGCCGCCGCCGAGTAGGCCGCCTTCGCCGGCGGTCTGGCCCGCGCGGCGTCCCCGGGCTAAACCCGCTTCCTGGCTGGATGCAGGAACAGGTTCGGTGGATGACCCCTATACCGTGTTGGGCGTGGTGAAGGATGCCAGTGCGGACGATATCCGCAAGGCGTACCGCACGTTGGCCAAGCAGAACCATCCCGACCTGAACCCGGGCAACAAGGCGGCGGAGGAGCGGTTCAAGGCGGCGTCCGCGGCCAACGAGCTGCTGTCCGACCCCGAGAAGCGCGCCCGCTACGACCGCGGCGAGATCGACGCCCAGGGCCACGAGCGGGCGCCGGAGCCGCCGCGCTACCGCGACTTCGCCGAAGGCGCGCAGGGCGGGCGCTACCGCACCGGAGGAGGCGCCGGACGCTGGACGGAGGAGGACCTGGGCGACTTGTTCGGCGACATGTTCGGCGCCCGCGGCGCCCGCGGCTCCGGCCCGATCCGCGGCGCCGACGAGCGGTACAGCCTCGCCGTGGATTTCCTGGACGCGGTGAACGGCGCCACCCCCCGCCTCACCCTGCCGGACGGGCGCACGCTCGACGTGCGGGTGCCGGCGGGGCTCGAGGACGGGCAGACGCTGCGGCTCCGCGGCCAGGGCGGCGCCGGGCTGAATGGCGGCCCGGCCGGCGACGCGCTCATCGAGGTCCATGTCTATCCGCACCCGACTTTCAGGCGGGAGGGCAACGACATCCGGCTCGACCTGCCGGTGACGCTGCGCGAGGCGGTGCTGGGCGGCCGGATCATGGCGCCGACGCCGGGCGGCCCGGTGGCGATGACGATCCCGCAGCGCTCCGACACCGGCCGCCAGCTTCGGCTGCGCGGCCGCGGCGTCCCCGCGCATGGCGGGCAGGAGGCCGGCGACCTCTACGTCACCCTGCGCGTTGTGATCGGCGAGCCGGACGCGGCCCTGGAGGAGTTCCTGCGCGGCTGGACGCCGGAGCACGAGACGGACCCGCGGCGCGACATCATGGGGGCGGCATGATCACCATCGAGACACTCTTCGTCCAGATGCGCGGGCTGCGGCGCGAGGACCTGGCGCACTGGATCGACAATGCCTGGGTGCGGCCGGAAGGGACGCCGGGCCAGTACCTGTTCCATGACATCGACGTCGCGCGGGTGCGGCTGATCCTGGAGCTGCGCGACGAGATGCAGGTCAACGAGGACGCCATTCCGGTCGTGCTGCTGCTGCTCGACCAGCTCTACGCGCTCCGCCGCCAGACCCGACAGCTCACCGAGGCGCTGCAGGCCGCGCCGGACGACGTGCGGGAGGACCTGCTGCGCCGGCTCGCCTCCTGAGTGCCCGTTTGAGACTGCTACTACACCGGTCATCCGACGCGGCTTTCCTGTTGGGGTGGACGGCCCCACGGCATCGCGACGCGTGCCAATGTTTGGCTGTCGAAGGTCAAACAGGGAGCCGTCCAGATGGAACTTAAGCGCATTGCGGTGGATACGTCCAAGGCCGTTTTCACGGTGCATGGGATCGACCGGGAAGATCGAGCGGTTCTGCGGCGCAACTTCAGCCGTCCGGCGTTCGAGGCGTTCTTTGCCAAGCTGGCGCCGACGGAGGTTGCCTTGGAGGCGTGTGGGGGTTCGCATCACTGGGGGCGTCGGCTGACGGAGCTGGGCGCTCCGGTGCTCACGGCCCTGATGGCCGCTCCGCTCCGGTGCTCGTAAACCCACGCCGGGCGGCGCCGGGGACGGCGCCTCTGACTCGGCGTAGCGCATTCTTAAACGGGCACTGAGCGGCGGGCCTAGAGGTCAAGTCGCGTCGTGGAAGATCACGCCGAGCGTGAAGCGCCGGCCTGACCGCAGGCGGCTGACGCCGTGGCGCATGTTGACGCGATAGACGCCCCGGGCGCCTTGCACCGGGCGATGGCGCACGGGGAAGACCACGCCCTCACCGCGCGTCAA
Organism: Acetobacterales bacterium; assembly: GCA_038231995.1. GTDB lineage: Bacteria > Pseudomonadota > Alphaproteobacteria > Acetobacterales > Acetobacteraceae > JBBSIT01. Next base: position 3,444 of record JBBSIT010000137.1, read on the forward strand.
CGACACAACCTCCGCCCGCGATTGCATGCGCGGCCGCTGCTCGGTCAGCACGAACTCCCCGCCCTCGAACTCGGCGCCCGCGTCGGAGAGGAGCAGCGCCACCTGCAGCGGGAACACGTGCTCGCCGTAGAGGTCCTGGTGCAGGCAGTTGTAGTCGCCCGGGCCGTAGCGCAGCAGCAGCGGCGTGGGCTTCGCCTGCCCGGCGGACCGGCAGCGGGCGAGGAAGTCCGCGTGGGCGGCGGGATACCGCGTCTCGTCGCCGAGGGTCTCGTTCCAGCGGTTCGCGATGGTCGCGAGCGGCGGGTAGAGCGCCGCCCGCAGGCGCGCGACGAGGTCCGGCAGGGGATAGGCGAAGTACTTGTACTCGCCCTGGCCGAAGCCGTGCCGGGCCATCACGATGCGGCTGCGGAACCGCGCGTCGTCGTCATATGCGCCCACCAGCGCGCGGCACTCTGCGGCGCCAAGCAGAGGTCCGGTCGGCGCCGCGCCGAACGCGTCGAGGTCCCGGCCCACGCGGCTCCACTCGATTTGGGCGGCGCGATCCTCGACCGCATCGCCGGCGGGTTCGGCCAAGTCGAGGCCCTGTGTCATCGGCTTTCCTTTCCGGCAGCATAGGTGCTGTCTGCGCATCCATGGCTCCAGATAGCCCGCCGCCGCAATGCGGACGCTCCGCTGCTTGCTCTCCAATCCCGAAAAATTGGCGGTAGGGCGGCGGACGGCTACTGCGTGAGGCGCAGGTTGGCGAGCTGGGTGCCGATCTGCTGGAACGCTGAGTTCAACGCGGCCTGGGTGGGGCTGTCGAAGTAGTTGTCGGGTTTGCTCGCGCAGTCCCGCCAGAGCTTCTGGGCGTCGGTGCTGTTGACGCCAAAGGTGATGGTGTAGATGGTAATGCCGGCCTTCTTGATGTTCGTGCACAGCTTGGCGACGCGCGCGTCGATCTCGACCCTTGCATCGGTGATAGTCTTGATGCTGGCGCCCAGCCGCTTCTCGGAGAGCCGGCCGTATGCCGTGTAATCGGCATCGGGGCCGGGGTTCGGCGTATAGGTGTTGGGCGATGCCTGTCCGGGAGCCCCATCGGGCCAGTCGTACCAGTTGTTCTCGCCATCGGTCATCATGACGATCACCTTGCGCATGTTCGGCGTATTGTAGTTGAGCGGCAGCTTTTCCTTGCCCCATAGGCCGCGCCATGTCGGGCTGAGCGTGAACCAGCCGGCCTGGAGGCCGAGGTTGGTCAGGGTGCCGCCGCGGAAGGTCGCTTGCAGGCCGGAGATCGTCTGCAATGCCGCTGCCTTGTCGTCCGTGAGCGGCAGCACCGGCGAGGCCGGGCAGCTCAGGTTCGGTCCGACCGCGGTGTTGTCAGGCAAGGCTGCTTGATTCTGCTCGGTGATCTTATGGGCGGGGTCGGTGGGAGACCAGTCGTTGTCGCCTTTGACAACGGTTTGGCCATTGAAGTACTTGTTCAGCGTGGATTTCCAGAGGAACGGCGTGAACGGAGCGTCCGACGGCTTCTTGTCCGTCCCGTCCTCGGGAGAGACTCGCGCCTCGACGCACCCTGCCCAGGCGCCCGGGGCATAGTCTGACGGATTGAGCTTCCCAGGCGCGAGCCATTCCGTCCGGTACCGGCCGGCCACCTGGTCCCATCCGAGATTGACCGAGGCGGTGTACGGAACCACCGAGACCCAGAGATTGGGCGGAGGCTTAGGGCTGCTGCCGAAGAGGATGTTGACCAAGTTGGCGGCCGAACTGCGCAGCGACTTTATGTCCTCGCCCGCCATCGACCCCGTGATGTCGAGCACGAGCGCCAGCTCCACGCCCATCACCGCCCGCCGCGCGGACGCCTCCACGTGGACTGGCTTGGCCCCGACGCCGAGCGCCGCCATCAGGGTCATCGGGACGATCGCGTCCGCGGTCATCCGGACCGTATCGGCGTCCACGGTCACGAACTTCGGCGCGTCGGCCTTTGCGCTGAGGAAACCCTCGCCGGTCTTGCGGTCCACGCGGCCGAAATCGGCCCAGAACAGCGCCGTCGCGTCGTTGTTCGCAGACGCGGCGCCCATCTCCCGCGCGGCCACGAGCACGCCCGCGTCGACCGCGGCTTGCAGCCGGGTCTGCACGAGCCAGAGGCGGGCCAGGTCCACGCCCAGCCCGACGGCGCCGACCAGCGCGGCCATCGACAGGGCCATGACGATCGCGATGGAGCCGCGCCGATCGCCTGTCATGGTGCTCATGGGCGTCCTCCCGGAGTGATGCTTCCCAGCAGTGCCGCGCGCGGCTGGAACAACGCGTAGGAGCGGAGCGCCTGGCTGCCGAGCGCGTCCATGAACCCCTTGCTCAGGACCCAGGGACTCGCGGTCGTGTAAACCTCGACCGCGATCACCGACTGGCCGGTCGGCACGGCGTAGGCGTCCGGCAAGTTGGTCGGCGCGGCCCCTACGGCGCCGAACTTGCTGGTAAACGAGCTGCCGGTCGTCTGCTGGCGCCATGCGACCTTGGGCGTGCCCGCGCTGTTCACGATGCCGGTCACGATCGTCGCCCCGTCCTTGCCGTCCACCTTCAGGGAGTCCCCTGCCATGGTCTTCGAGGCCAGGAACAACCCGGGGAAGTCGAGCTCGTACAGGTCGGTGTAGCCGCTCAGGACGAGGCCCAATCCGCTCGCGACCCGGTCGAGCCGCATCTTGTCGCGCAGATAGAACGTGAGGTCGGCGCCTCCGAGCACCAGCAGGACGATGGTGCCCACGATCATCGCGAACTCGATCGAGGCGAAGGCCTCGTTGCCGAGGCGGCGGCTACGGCGCTTTGGGAAACGGTTCATTGGGCAGGAACACCGTGCTGATGTGTACGATGCTTTGCAGTCCCGTCAGCGCCTCGACCAAGGGGCCGGTGATGAACGGCTGCACGTAGGTGAGCTGGTAGCGGACGACGTCCCCGCCGGCGCCGGGGCTGTCGGCGCCCTTGCCCTTCGCGGCGCTGAAGCCTGCGAAGCTGGTGGTCGTCACGTCGCCCAGCCGCTGGTCCAGCAGCAGTCCGCCCGTCGAGCTCAGGACGAGGGCGCGGATCGCCGACTTGCGCGCCTGATCCGGCGCGGTCGCGCCGTTGGCGACGACGCTGCCGACCGCGCCGAGCCGGGCCGCGCGCTGCGCCCCGTAGTCGAGCGCCGCACCCACCGCGAGCTGCCAGCCGCATTCGAGGCACAGCAGGATGACTGTTACGACGGCCGGCACCAGCATCGCGAACTCGAGCGCCGAGGTGCCGCGCAGGCCCAAGCCGGGACGAGGCGGCCGGCGCCGCGCTGCTGCCCTCATCGCGGCGCCGCCTGCAATGCCTGGATGCCGGCGATCGCCATGCGGACCTGCTCGCCCGACATGTCCGGCCGCAGCAGAGTCTCGGCCTCGGGCGGGCTGCCGGCGAGCGCCAGGGCGACCGCCAGGTTGTGCCGCACCCGCAGCGGCGCCGAGGGGTCGGCGGCGATGGGCCGCAGCGTGTTGACCGCCTGCCCGGTCTGCCCGGCCAGGGCCAGCGACAGGCCGAGATTGACCCGCGTCGCGTCGCTCTCGCTGCGGGCGAGGGAGGCCTGGTATTCCTGCTGCGCCTCCGCGTGCCGGCCCTGCAGGTCGAGCGCCACGCCGAGGTTGCTGCGCACGGCGCCGCTGTCCTGCCCGGCGGCCAGGGCGCGGCGGAACGCGGCCTCGGCGTCCGCGGCGCGGCCGGCGGCGAGCTGCGTGCGGCCGAGGCCGAGCAGCGCCTCGGCGGAGTTGGGCTCGATCGCCAGGGCTCGACGGTAGCTCTCCGCGGCCGCGTCGCCGCGCCCCATGGCCGCGAGCGCCTCGCCCTGGCGCAGCAGGGCCGCGACGTTGCGGGGATCGCGCTCCAGCATGCCGCGGGTCGCGGTCAATGCCGCGGCCGGCAGGCCGTTCGACATCGCCGCGTCCACGAACTTCATGCTGGCGGAACCGATCTTGACGTCCATTCCTCCTCCTGTCCCGCAACCGCTGAGCAGGACGGCAAGCGCTATCGCGAAGCTTTTCATGGGTCTCTCCCTCGTCATTTTACGAAGCTCGTCATCACCTGGACCACCGCCGGACCGCCCACGATCAGGAACACGCAGGGCAGGATGAACAGGATCATCGGCAGGGTGAGCAGGACTGGCAGCCGGGCTGCGCGGGCCTCGAACCGGGTCAGCATCTCCTGGCGCATCTCGGCCGAGAGGGTCCGCAGCGCCTGGCTGAGCGGAGTGCCGTACTGCAGGGTCTGGATCAGCGTGCTGCCGAGCCGGCGCACGCTCTCGAGCCCGGTGCGCACGCCGAAGCCGCGCAGCACGGCCGTGCGATCGGCATTGACGCGCAGGTCGCGGGCGACGGTTTGCAGCTCCTCGGAGACGATCGGGTGGGCGTGCCGGATCTCGATGCCGACGCGCTCAATGGCCGGCTCCAGTCCCAGGCCCGCCTCGCTGCAGATGATGAGCATGTCGAGTGCGTCGGGCAGGCCGTTGTCGAGCGCGCGCAGGTGGGTCTTGCGGCGGCGGCTGATGACCTTGTCGGGCAGGAGCAGGCCCAGGACGGCAGCGGCCCCCAGCAGGATCATCTTGTAGTCCGGGTTCCATCCCACCTGGTCCAGCACCGCCAGCAGCCCGATGGGCAGCCCGATTAGCAGCAGCAGCTTCGCGCCCACGAACAGGCCCAGCCCGGTCCTGCCGCGCAGCCCCGCGTAGTGCAGGGTCACCTGGAACTCCTGCAGCGTCTTGGCGGAGAGCAGCCCGCTGCGGGCGATGATCTCGCCGAGCTGCGAGACCAGCCGCAGGACGCCGAGGCCGC
>JBBSIT010000138.1:0-8196 GCA_038231995.1 Acetobacterales bacterium
CTCCGTGTAGGCGCGCGCGGACTCCTTGCCGAAGATGGCCTGGAAATCGTCGCCTGCCTCGGCCGCGATGGCTTTGTAGGCTGCGCAGAACGCATCCCAGAACTTGGCCTCGCGGCTGCCTTAGCCTGGGTGCGCCGGACGGGGAGCCGTGCACGCTGATTCCAGAAATACGTCTCGATCAACGCGTTCGTGGAGACCGTGCTGCGCAGCGCCGAAGGACGACCATACCCGGCCCGGCCGCGCCGCGAAGACCGGGACGCTGGGCGGCACGGCGCTGCTCGGCAGCCGGGTCTGGAGCCGGCAGCACAAGTTCCGCATCGTGTTCGGCCCGCTCGACCTGGCCGATTACCAGCGCCTGCTGCCCGGCGACCTCAGCCTGCACCGGCGACGAGGGCAGGGTCGAAGGAGGCGCGTCCCGGCAGGGCGATGACGTCGATCGCCGGGCGCCACGCGAGCGCCGCGAAGCCGAGCGTGTCGAGGACGAGGACGGCGGCAAGGCCGATAAGCGCGCGTCTCACGCCCAGTGCTGCTCTGGCATTACAGTTGCGTTTACGGCTTGGGTTTCAGGTGCAGCGTTCTGCGCTGGCCTGATGGGGCTTGCGAGGCGGCCGGCGTGTTTGCGTGGTGGCGGATGGTGGCCCTCATGGCGAACGCCCGCATGACGAGCGGCACGGGGCGGCGCCAGCCATGCCGGGACCGGTCAATCGGCTCCGCCGCTGGACCGTTGTGGTCCAGGCCGAGTTCGGTCTTGGCGGTCTCGAACGCATCCTCGATGCCCTCCGGCCGTATTCCACCGGCTCTGCCGGCGGAACCTTGACGGCCTCCGCTCAAACCCGAGCGGAACCAGCTCTAATCGCCGCCGAGCGCCGTGGCCTCGGGGAAGAACATCTCCTCGAGGGCGGCCGGGGCCTGGCGGATGGCGCCCACCTTGGCCATGAACAGCGCGGTCTTCAGCACCTTGGCCGGGCGGAGCGTGTAGGCGTAGTCTTTGTCGCCGATGATGGCGAGGATGTCGGCCTCGGTGCTGCGCCTATCCCGCGCCATCTCCAGATAGAGGCGCGCGGCCGCAGGCTTGTCGGCGTTGATGATCTCGATCGCTTCGGCCAGGCCGTCGTAGAAGGCGCGGAACACCTTGGGATTCGCCTCGCGGAAGCGGCTGTTGGCCAGCAGGATCAGCGCGGTGGCCGGGCCGCCGAGGATCTCGTAGTTGGTGGTGATCAGCCGGACGCCGGGCAGCTTGATCTCCTGCTCGTAGAACGGCGAGGAGCTGAAATGTGCGTTCACCCCGGCCATGTTGCTGTTGAGCGCGGCGACGGCGTCCGGGTGGGAGAGCGAGATGGTGAACGGGTCGAGCCGGGCGTATTCCTGCTCCCCGAACGCCTCGGCGGCTGCGATCTGCAGCATGATGGCCTGGGTCGAGATCTTGACCGAGGGGACGGCGATCCTGTCCGCGTCCGAGAAGTCCCGGATGGTGTGGACCGCCGGGTTGCGGCTGATGAGGTAGAGCGGATAGGTCGTGATGGCGGCCACGCCCTTCACGCCGACGTTGCGGCGGGTGCGGTCCCACAGCGTGATGAGCGAGGGGGCGCCCTGGGCGGCGAACTGCACCGCGCCGGAGACCAGGCCGTCATTCATCACGCTCGGCCCGGCGACCTGGACCCAGTTCACGTGGAGCCCCTCGACCCCGGCGGACGCGGCATGCTTCTCCGCCAGGCCCTGCCGCTCCATGACCATGAGCGGCAGGATGCTGACGCCGTACTGCTCGGCGACGGTGATCTCGGTCATCTCGGCGCGGGCGGCGCCGGACAGCAGCGCCGTGATGAGCATCAGGCGGGCCAAGGTGTTCATGGGTCGCTCCGGAATGCGGGAAGGCGGGGCAGCAGCGCGTCCGGCACGTCCACATCGAGGCCGAGGACGCGGAAGGAGTTGGTCTTGCCGTGGATGTCGAGGTTGAGGCTGGCGTTCACGCCGCCCTCCAGCACCTCGTCGATGACGAAGTTGAGCGCGTGCAGGTTCGCCAGCTCGTAGCGGATCACGCCGGTCGCGCCGCGATGGCGGAACAGGGCATGCACCCGATCCGCCGTCACCTGCTCCAGCAGCAGCGGCCAGAGATCGGGGTGGTAGGCGATGACGCTGACATTCAGGCGGTTGCCCTTGTCCCCGGCGCGGGCATGGGCGACCTGGTGCAGCGCCACGCGGGTCATGCGAACACGACCTGCGGGCTGACCATGTTGCGAGGCACGAGGTAGGACACGGTGCGGACCCGGTTGCGGACCTGGGAGCGCATGCCGCCGCCGCCGGCCGGGCCGCAGCACAGCAGGGCGAGCACCTCCTGCAGGCTCTGCTCTACCGGCAGGCGCTCCGCTCCTGAGACGGCGAGGCGCATGCGCACCTCCGGCGCTTCCGGGGCGCGGGCGGCGAGGCTCGCGCCGTCGTCGTCGAACACGCTGAGCGCGCCGATGAGGTCGAGCCGGCGGCGGACCGGGAGCCGGCGCAGGTCGAGCCGCTTGCCGATCACCTCGGCGGCTAGGCGCGCGCGGGCCAGCGCGTTCGGCCCGGCATAGGAGATCTCTGCCTCGCCGATCCAGTCCCCCTCGAAGGAGACGGTGGCCTTGAGGCTGGGCGGCGCCGGATGGCCGCGGGCGCCGCGCACCTGCACCCGGTCGGCGCCGGCCTGCTCGACGGCGATGCCGGTCACGTCCAGGGTCACGTCCGGGGTGAGATAGGCGGCCGGGTCGTGCATCTCGTAGAGCACCTGCTCGGTGACGGTCCGCACATTGACCCGGCCGCCGGTGCCCGCCGCCTTGGTGATGACGCAGGCGCCATCGGCGGAGACCTCGGCGATGGGGAAACCGATGGCCTCGGGGCGCGGTACGTCCTTGAAGCCAGGGTCGGCGAAGTAGCCGCCGGTGACCTGCGAGCCGCATTCCAGCAGGTGGCCCACCAGGGTGCCGGCGGCGAGGCGGTCCCAGTCCTCCCACGCCCAGCCGAAATGCGCGACCAGGGGACCGAGCGCGAGCGACGGGTCCGCCACCCGCCCGGTGACGACGACCTGCGCGCCGGCCAGCAGCGCGTCGGCGATCGGCCGGGCGCCGAGATAGACGTTAGCCGCGATTAGCCCGTCCGTGCTGCCGGCGAGCCCGGCATCCCCTTCCCACACGGCCAGGTCGGCGAGCGTGATGCGGTCCCGGATGTCGTCCCCGTGCACGACGGCGATGCGCAGCTCGGGCAGCCCGGCCCCCACGGCCAGGCGCTGCAGCAGCACGGCGGCGGCGGGCGGGTTGGCGGCGCCGAAATTGCCGATGATGGGAATGCCCGCGCGGGTGCAGACGGGGAGGATGGGACCGACGAGCTCGGCCAACAGCGGCTCGTAGCCCTGGGTGGGATCGGCGCGGCGGGCGACATGGCCCAGGGCGAGGGTGCGCTCGGCCAGCGTCTCGAACATGATGGCGCCGGGCCGGCCGGACGTGGCGATCGCGTCCACCACGGAGAGCGGCGCGTCGATCCGGTCGCCCGAGAAGCCGGCGCCGCAGCCCATCAGGAAAGTGTCGGACACGCCCACGCTCGGTCAGTCCTTGCTGATGTTCCAATAGGTCACGATCGGCGAGTGGAGCACGCCATGCAGGCCGGCACGATAGAGCATTTCCCGTCCAGACCGAACAAGCTCCAGCCCTTGTTTTTGCGAGCATCCTTACCGGATCATGTCTCAACATGATCCGATGATGCTCTAACCGCGCGCCCGCAGCTCCTTATGGATGATCTTGCCCGTAGCCGTCATCGGCATCTCCTCCACGAAGGCCACCAGGCGCGGGTATTCGTGGGCCGCCAGGCGGGCCTTCACGAAGTCCTGGATCTCGCGCGCCAACGCGTCCGTGGGGGCGAAGCCCGACTGAAGGACGATCCACGCCTTCACCAGCTCGGTGCGCACCGGGTCCGGCACCCCGACCACGGCGGCCATGGCGACGGCCGGGTGCTTGGAAAGGCAGTCCTCGAGCTCGCTGGGGCCGATGCGGTAGCCGGCGCTGGTGATCAGGTTGTCGGCCCGGCCCACGAACCAGATGTAGCCCTCCGCATCCTTCCGGCCGAGGTCGCCGGTCAGCAGGAAGTCCCCGGCGAACTTGGCCGCCGTCGCATCCGGGTTGTTCCAGTAGCGCAGGAACATCACCGGGTCGCCGCGCCGCACGCCGATGACGCCGACCTGGCCGGTGGGCACGGGGCGGCCTGCCTCGTCCACCACCTGCACGTCATGCCCCGGCCCGGCCCGGCCGAGCGAGCCGGGGCGCACGGGGAAGAGCCGGGCGTCGTTGCAGGCCACCACGTTGCACTCGGTCTGGCCATAGAACTCGTTGGGCACGCAGCCCAGCGTCCGCTCCGCCCATTCCAGCAGGCTGGCGCCCAGGGTCTCGCCCCCGCTGGCCACGCTGCGCAAGGCGAGGCCCGGATGGGAGAGGCCGGACTGGCGGATGAGCTTCAGCGCGGTCGGCGGCAGGAAGGTGTTGTGCACGCCGTGCCGGGCCATCAGGTCCAGCGCGGCGCCCGCGTCGAACTTGCGGGCGCGATGGGCCAGCACGGGCACGCCGTGATGCCAGGCGGGCATCAGCACGTCGAACAGCCCGCCGATCCAGGCCCAGTCGGCCGGCGTCCAGAACAGGTCGCCGGGCTGGGGAAAGAAGTCGTTCGCCAGTTCCACCACGGGCAGGTGGCCGAGCAGCACGCGATGGGCATGCAGCGCGCCCTTCGGGTTCCCCGTGGTGCCGGACGTGTAGATGATGATCGCCGGGTCGTCGGCGGCCGTATCGCACGGGGTGAAATCGGCCGGCGCGCGGTCGAGCGCCGCATGGAAATCGACGGCGCCAGGTGCGTTCTCGACCGCGCCGTCCACCACATAGACATGGGCCAACTCCGGCAGCCGGTCCCGCAGGCCGGCGATCTTGGCGGCGCCGGCGCCGTCGGTCCCCAGGGCGCGCGCCCCGCTATCCGCCAGGCGGTATTCCAGCGCGTCCTGCCCGAACAGGGTGAAGAGCGGGAGGGAGATGAGGCCGGACTTCCAGGCGGCGATATGCGCCACCCCGGTCTCCACCGCCTGGGGCAGCAGGATGGCCAGGCGATCGCCCGTCTGCATCCCGTCGGCCGCCAGCACGTTGGCGAAGCGGTCGGAGAGCTGCTTGATTTCGTCGAACGAATGCCGGCGCACCTGCCCGGCCTCGTCCTCCACCACCAGCGCCAGCCTGCCGGTACCATCGGCATGGCGGTCGCAGCAATCGACGCCCATGTTGTAGCGGGCGGGGATGTCCCAGCGGAAATCCCGCCACAGCGTCTCGTAATCGGGCGCCGGGTCCAGCACGGTCAGGGCGTCGCCAGCTTGCAGCCACCCTCGGCCATGGGGCGGAAGGCCTGGTCGGCGGGGATGGTGTCGAGCCGCTTGTAGTAGTCCCAAGGCCTCTTGGACTCGGCGGGCGTCTTCACCTGGAACAGGTACATGGCATGGGTGGCCCGGCCATCGGCGCGCACCTGCACGGCGCCGAACAGCGCGTCCTCGATGGGCGCGCGCTTCATCTCCGGCAGCACCTTGCGGGCATCCGCGCTGCCCACCGCCTTGGACGCGCGCAGATAGGCCAGCGCGCTGGAATACACGCCCGCCTGGAAGCTGGTGGGCCGGGCGCCGCCCATGCGGGCCGCGAACCGGTCGGAGAAGGCGCGGGTGGCCGGGTTGGCGTCCCAGTAGAACGCGTCGGTCAGGTACAGCCCCTTGGCGATGGGCAGGCCCAGCGCGTGCACGTCCGTCACCTGCAGCAGCAGGGCGGCCAAGCGCTGCGCGTCGTTGGCCGTCAGCCCGAATTCCGCGGCCTGCTTGATCGAGTTCGTGGTGTCCGTCACCGCGTTGGCCAGGCCGATGATCTTGGCGCGGCTGGCCTGGGCCGCGATCAGGTAGGAGGAGAAATCCGACCCGCTGGGCGGGTGCTTGGCATCCCCCAGCACCTTGCCGCCGAGCGAGGTGATGACCTTCGTGGCGTCCTGCTCCAGGGACAGCCCGAAGGCATAGTCCGCGGTGATGAAGAACCAGGTGTCGCCGCCGGCTTTCGTCAGCGCGCGCGCCGTGCCGTTGGCGAGCGCCCAGGTGTCGTAGGTCCAATGCACCGTGTTGGGTGAGCATTTGTCGCCGGTGAGCGCCACGGTGCCGGGGCCCGAGGCGAGGAAGGCGGCGGCGCTGCCGCGGGTCACCTCACTGACGGCCAGGGCCACGGAGGAGAACGGCACGTCCAGGATGGCGTTCACGCCGTCCCGATCGATCCAGCTTCGGGCCGTGGCGGCGCCGATATCGGGCTTGTTCTGGTGGTCCGCTGAGATCACCCGCACCTGCGCGCCAGGGTTCTCCGCCGCGAAGGTCTCACCCGCGAGCTGGGCGGCCACGACGGAGCCGCGCCCGGTGGCGTCGGCCACGAAGCCGCTCAGGTCCGTCAGCACGCCGAACGTGACCGGCACGGGCTGGGCGCCGGCCGCGAAGGGCAGCGAGGCCGCCATGCCGAATGCGAAGGCCTGCAGAAAGGCAAGGTTGAACTTCATCCCGAACGCTCCCGTCCCGCATGAGCAGCGGGTTGCCTGCATCGGAGCCGATCGCCCAGGCCGGGTCAAATCACCGCCGTGAGACAGGCCGCCATCCGCCTCAGTTCCGGCTGGCGACCGCAACCCCGGTCGCGGCGACGGCCATGCCCACAACCTGCAACGCCGAGAGCTGCTCGCCGAACAGCGCGAAGGCCAGCACCGCCACGACCGGCGGCACCAGGTAGAACAGCGACGCGACCCCGGCCACCGCGCGGCGCTTGATCAGGATCAGCAGCAGCGAGATCGCGCCGACCGACAGCCCGCACACCGCCCAGGCCAGCCCGGTCCAGGCCTGCCAACTCGCGTCGAACCGCCCGGTCTCGGTCAGGGCTGCCACCGGGATGGCAACCAGGGCCGCGCCGATGAACTGCACGGCCGCGTTGGTCCGCAGGTCCGCGGTGGATGCCGTGCGCTTCTGCCAGATGGTGCCCAGCGTCATCCCCACCATCCCGGCGCCGCACACCAGCAGCGGCACGATCAGGAGGCCGCCCGGCCCGGCGCGCAGTTGCGGCTGCAGCACCAGCAGCGCGCCCGCGAAGCCGAGCGCGATGCCTGCCCAGCGGCGCGCACCCACCCGCTCCCCCAGCAGCGGGAACGCCAGCAGCGCCGTCAGCAGCGGCTGCAGCCCGGTCACCAGCGCCGAGATCCCCGCCGGCAGGCCGTGCCGCACCGCCCAGAACACGCCGCCCAGGTAGATCCCCTGCATCAGCACGCCCGCGATCAGCGCATCCCGCCAGCCACGCACCCCGCTCGGCCAGGCTGCCCGCACTGCGGCGGCGATCGCCGTGAACATCGCCGCGCTGAGCACGAACCGGTATGTCAGGAAGGTCAGCGGGTCCACGTGCGGCGCCACCAGCCGCGCCACGATGAACCCGGTCGCCCAGATGCCGACGAACAGCAGCGGCATTACAGCGGGAGCGGTCATCACTCCTGGTGGATGGCCGAGGGGTGCTGCGCCAGCGGCGTCACGCTGATCTCCATGAACGGGAACAGCGGCAGGCCCGACAGGATGGCGTGCAGCTCGTCATGGCTGCCCACATCGGACACGCTGATGTTGGCGTAGCGCCCGGCAACGCGCCAGAGGTGGCGCCACTTCCCCTCGCGCTGCAGCGCCTCCGCCCGCGCCTTCTCCTCGGCCTTCAGCCTGTCGAACACGGCCGGGTCCACGTCGCGCGGCACCCGCACGTCCATCTGCACGCAATACAGCATCGTTCGGTCCCTATGCGCGCGCGTAGGCGCGGAGCTTGTCCTGATCCAGCACGACCCCGATGCCGGTCGGCAGGTGGCACCATGGCGTGTGCTGCGTCCCCGAGCAGGACGGCCCGACCGCGATGCCAGCGCAGCAGCGGGCGCACCACGGTATCTGCTCAACCCGGTGTGAGCACGGATTGTCCTGACAGGGTCATCCGGACGGCCTGATAGGCGTCGATGCCGCGCCGTGCGGCGGTGCCGACGATGGAGCGGAACCCGGCAAACAAATCCTTGCCCCAGTTGGATCGAAAGCCGCCGGTGACCTTGCGATAGGTGGCGGTGGACCTCAGTTCGCGCTCGCTGGCGTTGTTGTCGGCGCCGACTTCGGGGTGATCGAGGAAG
>JBBSIT010000139.1:0-8162 GCA_038231995.1 Acetobacterales bacterium
CCGCCGAGGCGGCTGCCACTGCCGCGCCCAGCGCGAAGCCGGCCGAGGAGGTGCGTCGTCCGGTGCGTCCGGCAACGGCCGCGCCCGCAGCGCCGGGCGAGACGCTGCGCCTCAAGCCCACCCGGCCCGGCGAGGAGGACGAGGCTCCGCGCCGCCGGCCCGGCACGCTGGTGCCGGCCCGCAAGCCGCCCGTGCCCGTCGTCAAGAAGGGCGGCGACCCCAACCGCCGCACCGGCCGCATCGACGTGCAGGCCGCGATCGAGGGTGACGACGACAAGACGCGCAGCCTGGCCTCGGTGCGCCGCCAGCGGGAGCGAGAGCGCCGGCAGGCGGAGCTGGAGCTGCTGCGCTCGGATGGAGTGAAGGTCGTGCGCGACGTGGTGCTGCCCGAGACCATCACCGTGCAGGAGCTGGCCGCACGCATGGCGGCCCGCACGCCGGACGTGATCAAGGCGCTGATGCGCATGGGCGTGATGGCGACCCTGACGCAGACCTTGGACGCCGACACGGCCGAGCTGGTCGTGCAGGAGTTCGGCCACCGCGCCCGCCGCGTGAGCGAGAGCGATGTCGAGTTGGGCATCGAGGGCGAGGTGGACGTCGATACCGAGCGTCTGCCGCGCGCCCCGGTCGTGACGATCATGGGCCACGTGGACCACGGCAAGACGAGCCTGCTGGACGCGCTTCGCTCCACGGACGTGGCAGCGGGCGAGGCCGGCGGGATCACCCAGCATATCGGCGCCTACCAGGTGACGATGCCGGAGGGCGCGCGGATCACGTTCATCGATACGCCGGGCCATGAGGCGTTCACCGCGATGCGGATGCGCGGCGCGAGCGTCACCGACATCGTCGTGCTGGTCGTCGCGGCTGACGACGGCGTGATGCCGCAGACGATCGAGGCGATCCGCCATGCGAAGGCGGCCAACGCGCCGCTGATCGTGGCGATCAACAAGATGGACCGGGCCGACGCCAACCCGAACCGGGTGCGCCAGGAGCTGCTGAGCCACGAGATCGTGGTGGAGGAGCTTGGCGGCGACACGCAGGACGTGGAGGTCTCGGCCACCAAGCGCACCGGGCTCGACAAGCTCGAGGAGGCGATCCTGCTGCAGGCCGAGATCCTCGACCTGCGCGCCAACCCCGAGCGGGCGGCGGAGGGATCGGTCATCGAGAGCCGGCTCGACCGCGGCCGCGGCCCGGTGGCGACCATGCTGGTCCAGAAGGGCACGCTGCGCCAGGGCGACATCGTCGTGGCCGGCGCCGAGTGGGGCCGCGTGCGCGCCATGCTGGACGACAAGGGCCGCGCCTTGAAGGAGGCCGGGCCATCGACGCCGATCGAGATCCTCGGCCTGTCCAGCGTGCCGTCGGCGGGCGAGCCGTTCGTCGTAGTCGAGGGCGAGAGCCAGGCGCGCGAGATCAGCGAGTTCCGCCAGCGCAAGCTGCGGGACAAGGCGGCCGCCGGCGCCACCGCCGCGCGCGGCACCCTGGACGAGATGCTGGCCCGCATCGTCGCGGGCGAGCAGAAGGAGGTTGCCGTGCTCGTCAAGGCGGACGTGCAAGGCAGCGCCGAGGCGATCCAGGCGACGGTGCTCAAGCTGGCGCACGAGGAGGTGCGCGTGCGCGTGCTGACGGCCACCGTCGGCCAGATCACCGAGAGCGACGTGCAGCTCGCGCGGGCGAGCAATGGCGTGATCGTCGCGTTCAACGTGCGGGCGACCGCGCAGGCACGGGAGCTGGCGCAGCGCGAGGGCGTCGATATCCGCTACTACTCCATCATCTACGACGTCGCCGACGACATCGAGAAGCTGGTGCGCGGCAAGGTGGCGCCGAAGGCGCGCGAGAACTTCCTGGGCTACGCCGAGATCCGCAAGGTGTTCAACATCACCAAGACCGGCATGGTCGCCGGCTGCATGGTGACGGAGGGCCTGGTGAAGCGCGGCGCGGGCGTGCGGCTGCTGCGCGACGGCGGTGTAATCCACAACGGCGAGCTGAGCCAGCTCAAGCGCTTCAAGGACGACGTGCGCGAGGTGGCGCGCGGCTACGAGTGCGGCCTGAGCTTCGCCGGGTTCAACGACCTGCGCGAGGGCGATGTGGTGGAGTGCTTCGAGACTGAGTTGGTGCCTGCGTGACCAAGCCGGCCCGCTCCAAGGCCGGCTCGGCGCCCACCCAGCGGCAACTGCGCGTGTCGGAGGAGATCCGGCACGTGCTGTCCGCCATCTTCGCGCGCAATGAGTTCCGCGACCCGGACCTGGCCACGGCGCAAGTGACGGTCACGGAGGTGCGGATCAGCCCGGACCTCAAGAACGCCACTGCCTTCGTCGCCCGGCTGGGACGCAGCGACGTGGACGCGCTGCTGCCAGCCCTGAAGCGCGCGGCACCCTACATCCGCACGCAGCTCGCGCATCAGCTGCGCCTGCGGGTGGCGCCGCAGGTGTCGTTCCAGCCCGATACGGCGTTGGAGTATGCGATGCACGTGGACCGGCTGCTGCGGGCGCCGGAGGTGGCGCGGGACCTGGGGGCAGAGCCGAAGGGGCCGGAGAGTTAGGCCTGGGGAAACGGTGATGAGGGACGGCCAAGACCCTCAACCCGGCAGCACCGGCCCGCTCGCCCACTCAGCGCATGCGATAAGGCGGGTCGTGAAGACCGTTCGGCGCGCCTTCTCCGAGTTCCTGGCCATCCCGACCGTCGTCATCAGCTTGTTCCTGCTGCTGGCCATGTTCATGTATTCGATCGACGAAGTCTCCTACGAGGGGCCACGATCAGGGCACCTCTGGAGCGGCCTGTTCAGCGATGTGCAGGCGACGCGCGATTTCCTCGGCGTGATCGCCGGCAGCATCATCACCGTGACCTCCATCAGGCTCTCGCTGCTGCTGATTGCCGTGCAGCAGGGGGCGGCGGCCCTGACGAGCCTGGTCTTCGACCAGTTCCTGCGGCGGCGTACCAACCAGATCTACTTCGGCGTATTCATCGGCCTGGCGCTCTACTCGCTGCTCGTGCTGGCAAGCATCAAGCCGTCGCATCACCCGGTCTACAGCGTAGCGCTGGCCGGCCTGCTGACGGTGGCTGCTCTCTACGTGCTGATCGTGCTCATCTACACGACGATCGACCAATCGCGGCCCGTCGTCATCATCAGGACCATTCACGACCATACGCTCGCCGCGCGCAAGCGCCAGCTCGGCTTCGTCCGCAGCACCCGGCGCACCCCCGAGCTTCACGGACCCGCCGGCGCCCATGTCCTGGCGGACCGCGGCGGTTTCGTGACGCGGATCGACGCGGCCGCCATCGCTGCGGCGATGCCAAACGGGAAGGCCGAAGTCACCCTCCTGGTCTCGATCGGCGACTACGTTGCAACGGACGACCCCATCGCCGAGATCCGGACCATCGGGGATGCCGACGCATCCTCGCTGCGGTCGGTGGTGCAGCCCGCCATCATCCTGGACGACCAGCGCGACCTCGACGCCGACCCGGCGTTCGGCATCGACCAGTTCCTGACCATCGGCTGGACGTCGATCTCGACGGCCAAGTCCAACCCCGGCCCCGGCCTGCACGTCATCCAGAACCTGCGCGACCTGCTGGCCTGCTGGCTGCGCACGGACGAAGCCTTCGGCGCACCCGTCGCCACAGGACCGACGACGCCCGTGATGTATGCCGACAACGTGCCCGCGGTCCTGATGCACGCGTTCGAGACACTCACGGTTGTCGCCTCGGAGTCGATGCAGCCGCAGAGCGCCGCCGAGATCTACCGCACCCTCGCGGGATTGCTGCCGCGCCTGCCGGACGAGCTGCAACGCAAGGCCGACGACCTGCTGCTGCGCTCGCTGTCGGGGCTCGGCGACCACGTTCTGACCAGCGGACTCGAAGCGTCCCTGGCAGCCGTGCGGGACGCCCTGCGAGAGGCCGGCCGCCTGGGTTCGGCGGATGCGGTCGCCGCCGCGCTGGATCGGCTCGGCCGCAGCATCGGCCGGCTCAACTCGCGCTCGACCCGCGCCGAGGCGAGCGGCGAGCGCGTGCAGCCGGGCCGCTAAAGCGCTTTCAGGATAGCGTGACGAGCGTCAGCTCCGGCGGAACGCCAAGGCGCACGGGTATCATGCTGCAGCCGAGCCCGCCCGAGACGATCAGGCGCCGCCCGCCTTCCTCCACCAGCCCGTAAGCGTAGCGGTTGCCGTAGCGCGACGGCACGACGGCGGAATGGCCGAACAGGCGCACCTGTCCGCCATGCGTGTGTCCGGACAGAGTGAGCGCGACGCGTGCGGGCACGTGGGGGAAGATGTCCGGCTCGTGCGCGAGCAGGATGGCCGGCGCGTCGTCGTCGATCGGCGCGAGCGCGGCCCGCAAGTCGGCGGCGCCCATCCCCTGGTTGCGCCAGCCGAACGGCATGGTGCTGTCCGTGCCGCACAGCCAGACGCCCTCGTCCCTCGTGGAGCCATGCGGCAAACGCCGGGCGCCGTTGGCCAGCACCGGGACGCCCGCAACTTCCAGCAGGGAGCGGATCGCCGGCGGGCCGCGGCGCCAGCGCTGCACGTCGCGGTCGTCCCACCAGTCGTGATTGCCCAGGATAGCGAAGCGGCCCAGCTTCGCGCGAAGCGCGGACAGTGCCTCCGCTACGTCCGGCATGGGGACTTTCCGCGTGACGTAGCGGTGATGCGCCGGCAGGTCGCCCAGCACGACGTGCAGGTCGGGGCCGAGGGCGTTCGCCGCCGCGACGATCCGCCGGACGCGCGACAGCGTCATCCAAGGATCGCCCGCGTGCAGGTCGGCGATGACGCAGATCGACAGGGGCGGTCGCCCACCCCAACCTGGCGGCGAGAGCCGGTACTCCTGCACGGCGAGCCGGAAACCCGGCTCGATCGCGAAGGCGTAGCTCGTGGTGGCGAAGCCGGCGCCGACCAGTCCCGCGCCGGCCCGAAGCACATTCCGTCGCGTGATCAAACGCACGATCGGTCCTTCACCGTTGCGGCCCTGGAGCATGATCAGCTTGATCATGCTCCGCTTGACTGAGTAGCGGGCAGCAACTGATCTGTTGCTGCCTCGCCCGGCGCCCCGCATACACCGCCTTAACGACACAGGACAGAGACCAGATGCGCCGCAAGCGTGGCCGCCCGCTGAACGGGTGGCTGATCATCGACAAGCCGCCGGGCATGACCAGCACGGACGTGGTCAACCGGGTGCGCCGCGGGTTCGACGCGCAGAAGGCCGGGCATGGCGGCACGCTGGATCCGCTGGCGACCGGCGTGCTGCCGGTCGCGTTCGGGCATGCCACGAAAACGGTGCCCTACGTGATGGACGGCACCAAGCTGTACCGCTTCACGCTGACGCTCGGCGAGGCGCGGGATACCGACGACGCGGACGGGCAGATCACGGCCACGTCGGACGTGCGCCCGACCGATGACGCGCTGCGGGCCGCGCTGCCGGCGCTCACCGGCGACATCATGCAGGTGCCGCCGGTCTATTCCGCGCTCAAGGTCGCGGGCGAGCGCGCCTACGACATGGCCCGCGACGGCCGGCCGCCCAACCTGCCGCCCCGGCCGGCGCGGGTCGACCGGTTCGAGCTGATCGAGCGGCCGGACGCGGACACGGCGGTGTTCGAGGTGCAGTCGGGCAAGGGCGTCTATATGCGCAGCCTGGCGCGGGACGTGGCGCTGGCCTGCGGCACGGTCGGCCACATCTCCGCACTGCGCCGCCTGCGGGTGGGGCCGTTCAGTGAGGCCCAGGCGATTTCGCTGGACAAATGCATCGTCTCGGGGGATACCCCGCCCGCTTCCCCGGACCTCCTGCTCCCGGTCGCGACCGCGCTGGCCGACATCCCGGCGCTGGCCTTGACCCAAGCGGAGGCCTTCGGCCTGCAGAACGGCCAGGCGATCAGCCTGGTCGATCTGATGGGCCGCATTCCACCGGCGGCCGACCCCGAAGGGGGCCTGGCCCGCGCCATGGCGGGGGAGCGCGTCATCGGGTTGTGCCGTCTCGAAGGGGGCTGGCTCAAGCCCGAGCGCCTCCTGTAACCCCCATCATGGAGTAACCCCGATGTCGATTACCGCGGAGCGCCGCACGGCGCTCGTATCCGAGTACGCGACCGGCGCCGACGACACCGGCAGCCCCGAGGTGCAGGTAGCACTCGCCTCCGAGCGGATCAGCAACCTTACCGAGCACCTCAAGACGCACAAGAAGGACTTCCACAGCCGCCGCGGCCTGCTGATGCTGGTCGGCCGCCGCCGCCGGCTGCTGGACTACCTGAACCGCAAGGACAACGCCCGCTACCAGGCGCTGATCGCGCGGCTTGGGCTGCGCCGATAAGGCGCACGAACAACAACGCGCGGGTAAGGCGCACAAGGCGGGTAAGGCGCACAAGGACGACACGGCGGCAGCGCCGTTAGCCCACACCCCTACCGAAACGACGATCGCCGCCCTATATGAGAGCGGCTGAGAACCCGGCGCCAATCGTGGCGCCGGGTAAACGGCGGGGCCAGGCGCCCCGCACTGCCGCGACCGCGGCGGACAGCGAGCAGCCGATCCGGACCCACCGCGACGGCGCCTTCGGCCACATGGTCCCGCGGCTGCGTACCCCGTAGTCCGCGCTCCCATGCCGCCCGAGACGCCGCACCCGCACGGCTCCCCCGCCTGCTCGCCACAAGCCGGTCGCGAGGGACAGGACAGACGCATGTTCAAATTCTTCCGCAAGGAACTCGACTGGGGCGGCCGCAAGCTCGTCCTGGAGACCGGCAAGGTCGCCCGCCAGGCTGACGGCGCCGTCATGGCGTATTACGGCGAGACGATCGTGCTGTGCACCGTCGTGGGCGTCAAGACGGCCAAGCCGGGCCAGGACTTCTTCCCGCTCACGGTGAACTACCAGGAGAAGGCGTTCGCGGCCGGCAAGATCCCCGGCGGCTTCTTCAAGCGCGAGGGACGCCCGACCGAGAAGGAGGTGCTGACCAGCCGCCTCATCGACCGGCCGATCCGCCCGCTGTTCCCCGAGGGGTTCCGCAACGAGGTCCAGGTGGTCGCCACCGTGCTCAGCCATGACCTGGAGAATGACCCCGACGTGGTGGCCCTGATCGGCTGCTCGGCGGCGCTCACCCTGTCCGGCATCCCCTTCTTCGGCCCGGTGGCCGCAGCCCGCGTCGGCTTCGCCGAGGGCGCCTACGTGCTGAACCCCACCGCCGAGCAGCTCCGCGAGGGCAAGCTCGACCTGGTGGTGGCCGGCACCACCGAGGGCGTGCTGATGGTGGAGAGCGAGGCGCAGGAGCTCGACGAGGCCACGATGCTCGGCGCAGTGACGTTCGGGCACCAGCATTTCCAGCCGGTGATCCAGGCGATCATCGAGCTGGCCGAGCAGGCGGCCAAGGAGCCGTGGGACCTGCCCGAGCCTGCGGCGGAAGTGGCCGCACTTGAGGGCCGCGTGGACGCGCTGGCTCGCAGCGCCTTCGCCGAAGCCTATCAGGAGCGGGTGAAGCAGGTCCGTCAGGACAAGGTCTCGGCCGCCAAGAAGCAGGCCGCAGCAGCACTCGCCGCCGAGGGGCTGGACCCCGAGAAGGCGAAGCCGCTGTTCAAGAAGCTCGAGGCCGACGTGGTCCGCAACGCGATCCTGGACACCGGGCTGCGCATCGACGGACGCGACACCAAGACGGTGCGCCCCATAGTGGGCGAGGTCGGCGTGCTGCCCCGCGCACATGGCAGCGCGCTGTTCACCCGCGGCGAGACGCAGGCGCTCTGCGTGGCGACGCTCGGCACCGGGCAGGACGAGCAGATCGTGGACGCGCTGGAAGGCGAGCGCCGCGAGCATTTCATGCTGCACTACAATTTTCCTCCGTACTCCGTCGGTGAGGCCGGCCGCATGGGCAGTCCGGGCCGGCGCGAGATCGGCCACGGCAAGCTGGCCTACCGGGCGATCCGTCCCGTGCTGCCGACGAAGACCATGTTCCCCTACACGCTGCGCGTGGTCAGCGAGATCACCGAGAGCAACGGCAGCTCCTCGATGGCGACGGTATGCGGCAGCAGCCTGGCGCTGATGGACGCGGGCGTGCCGCTGACCCGGCCGGTGGCCGGCATCGCCATGGGCCTCATCAAGGAGGACCGCGCCTTCGCCGTGCTGTCCGACATCCTGGGCGACGAGGACCACCTCGGCGACATGGACCTCAAGGTGGCCGGCACCGAGGGCGGCATCACCTCGTTGC
>JBBSIT010000140.1:0-8162 GCA_038231995.1 Acetobacterales bacterium
CGGCGCCGGCAACGACACGATGATCGGCGGCAGCGGCAACGACACCTTCGTGTTCAACAGCAGCACCGGCGGCCGCGACACCGTCATGAACTTCCACGACGGCGACATCCTGCAGATCCAGAAGAACATCAACGGACTGCACATCGACTCCGCCCACGATGTCGCCTCCCACGTCACCGACGTTCACGGCAACGCCGTCATCACGCTCGGCAACGAGCAGATCACCCTGCTCGGCGTGAAGGCGGAGGACGTCCAGCACAACCCGAACGGCTTCATCATCATCCACTGACGCCAAGCGCAAGGGCAACGGACCACCCGGTCCGTTGCCCACCAGCTTCAACGTGACCGCTCCAGGGGTGCCATGCTGCTTCGCGCCGTAGCTTCCGACCTGCCCACGCCGCAGGCCGCCCTCCTCTCGGGCGGCGTGGCGCTCGTCGTCCTCGGCGGCCCGTCCGAAGGCCCTGGGCCGGGCCTGCTGGCCAGCTTCGAGGGCAGCGTCCTGTCGCCGCCCTACGGCGCCATCGCCGTCGCCGGCCGCCAGGGTCCCCACACCATCGCCGCAGTAAAGCTGCCCAGCCTCGCCGGCGGCGCCGTCCTGCTACCGCTGCACGGCGCCGAGCTCGTCCCGCTGTTCCCCCGCGACATCGCGGAGGACCCGCTGGCGATGGCCGAGGAGCTGGACGAGGCATCCCGCGCCGGCCTGCTCGACTTCATGCTGGGCTTCTGCCGCACCGCGTTCCGTCTCGGCCGTGACCCGGCGTTCGCGGCCAACTGCGCACGGGTGGCGCGCCTCGTCGCCCAGGACGCCGGGCCGGCGCAGCCCGTGGCGCGCCTGCTGCCGGATCGCGTCATGATCCGCGGCGCCCACGTCCCGCCTGGCGCGACGCTCTACCTGATCGGTCCCCGCGGGGTGCGGCATAGCGCCGGCCCGGTCCTGCCCGCCGCAGCCGCCGGCGCGTACGGCTTGCAGGCGATTGCGTCGCCAGCCGATGGCGAGCTGCTGGTGGCGACCGGCGCCCCCGGAGCGGCGTCATGCCGCTGGACGATAGAGGGCGGGGCCGATCCGCTCCCGCATATCCTGGCGATGCCCGCAGGCGCGCCCGTCCCCGCGGCGGAGCTCCGCCGAGCCTGCCGCGCCGCCCTGCCGCATGCGGCGCCGGGCGCCGCCGAGGCCGCGCTGCTGAGCGAGATGCAGGCGCTGTCGCCGGCAGCACCCCGCCGCTACGACGACCCGGCGCTCCCGTTCGGCGGCGCCGTCGAGATCGCCCTGCCCGACGGGGCCGGCGGCATGTTCCTGGGCGGCTGGCTGCGCGACCCCCTCGGCCTCGTCGAGCGGGCCGAGCTCCGCGCGGGCGATGAGGTGATCCCGGTGGAGCCGGCAGCGCTGCACCGCGTGGCCCGGCCCGACATCGCCAAACGCTTCGCCGACGCTGCGCACCGCGACGATGCGGGGCGCCTCGGCTTCGTGGCCTATGTCCGGGGCTCGCGCGCCGGGCTGGGTCCGCAGCCGACGCTCGCGGTCCGCTTCCGCTCCGGCGCCGTGACCGAGCTCACGCCCTCGCTGCGCACCTGGCCCGCTTCTGTCGCTCGCGACGCCGTGCTGTCCTCGGTGCAGCCGGCGGACATGACGGCCGCCTTGCTGCACGACTGCCTCGCGCCTCCGGCCGGGCACCTGCACCGGCAGGCGATGGCGCGGGGCGGCGCTGCGACCGTGACCCGCATCGGCCGGCAGCGGGAGCGGCCCGCGATCTCCATGCTCATCCCGCTCTACCGCAACCTCAGCTTCCTCTGCTTCCAGCTCGCCGCCTTCGCCGCCGACCCGGCGTGCAGCAAAGCCGAGCTGATCTACGCGCTCGACAGTCCCGAGCAGCATGCCGAGGCCGAGCACCTGCTGCGCGGCCTGCACCTCCTGCACGACTTGCCCGTCACCCTCGTCACGCTGCCGCACAACAAGGGCTATGCCGCCGCCACGAACGAGGCGGCGCGCCACGCCTCCGGGCACACGCTGCTGCTGCTGAACTCCGACGTCGTGCCGCTCGGCCCCGGCTGGCTCGCGGCGCTGCAGGCCGGCCTCGCGCAGCGCGGGGCGGGCGCCGCCGGGCCGAAGCTGCTGTTCGACGACGGCTCGATCCAGCACGCCGGGCTGTACTTCGAGCAGGACGGTGATGGCGTCTGGTCGAACCGCCACTACCACAAGGGCATGCTCGTGCCCGGCGTGACCGGCGCCGCCCTGCTGGTCGGGCGCCCGCTGTTCGAGCGGGTCGGCGGCGTGTGCGAGGACTACATCATCGGCGACTACGAGGACTCCGACCTCTGCCTGCGCCTCCGCGCGGCCGGCGCCGCGATCGCCTACGTGCCCGAGGCCGAGCTGTACCACTTCGAGCGGCGCTCCATCAGCCTGCACAGGGGCTACACCCGCACGCTCGCGTCGCAATACAACCAGCATCTCCACCACGGCCGCTGGGCCGCCGACATGGCGTCCCTCATGCGGCCGGAGAGCCGGTCATGAGCGCCGTCGAGCACCTGCGGGCGACGCTCGCCGCCAACCGGTTCATGCCGGTCCCGCCGCCCGGGCTGATCCTGTGCGGCGACGGCGACTTCCGCGCCATCGGCCTCAAGTTCCTGGGCCATCTTGTCGGCCGCGGCGGCCTCGCGCCGGATGCCCGCGTGCTCGACCTCGGCTGCGGCGTCGGCCGCATCGCCCTGCCGCTCACTCAGTACCTGTCCGCGGGCGGCGCCTATGACGGCGTGGACATCATGCCGGCGCCGATCCGCTGGTGCGCCGAGACCATCACGCCGGTCTACCCGAACTTCCGCTTCCGCGCGCTCGACCTGCATCACCCGCTCTACAACCCCGGCGGCGCCGAGGCGGCGGACGGCGTGACCCTGCCGTTCCCCGACGCCTCGTTCGATTTCGTCTGCATGATCTCGCTGCTGACGCACCTGGAGCCGGCGGAGCTGACCCGCTACGCGCAGGAAGTGGCGCGGGTGCTGACGCCGGGCGGGCGCTGCTTCGCCACCGCCTTCCTCCTGAACCCGCCGGCCCGCACAGCACTTCGGGCCGGGCGCAACTCCGGCCCGGCCCACCTGGGCTTCGATCCGGACGAGCCCGGCCCGGTCCTCTACGCCGACCCGGCGGCCCCGCTCGCCGCCGTCGCCTTCGACGAGGACTTCCTCCTGGAGCGGTTCCTGCGCTTCGGCCTGGTCCGCCGCGCCCGCGCCGGCTACGGCGCCTGGAGCGGCCGGGTCAGCCCGTTCTTCCAGGACCTCTGCGTTTTCGAGCGCACCTAACCCCATTCGCGAGGCAGCATGCGTATCCTGTTCCTGTGCCATGCGCACCCGAGCCTGCAAGCCGGCGGCACCGAGATCTTCTCGCACGGCCTGTTCCGCGCGCTGCGTCGGGTCGGGTTCGAGGGCGCTTACCTCGCCGGCACCTCCGCGGGCCAGCGCCCGCCGAGCCCGGGCACCCCGTTCCAGGCGGTGGAGGGCACGACGGACGAGCTGCTGCTCTGGACCGCCGGGTTCGACCCGTTCTTCCTGTCGCAGACCGACCTGCACGGCGTGATGCCGTCCCTCGCCGCGTTCCTCCAGGAGCTGCGGCCCGACATCGTGCACATCCACCATCTCCTGACGCTGGGGACCGAGGTTGTCGCCCTGATCCGCCGGGTCGTGCCGCGCGCGCGCATCGTGATGACGCTGCACGACTACTACGCCCTGTGCGCCAATGACGGCCAGATGGTGACGACCTCCGGCGCGCTCTGCCGGACCGCATCGCCCGACGCCTGCGGGCGCTGCCATCCCGCCCGCAGCACGACCGACGCGCGCCTGCGGCAACTGGCCGTCCAGGGCGCGCTGGAGGGGATCGACCAGCTCGTATCGCCCAGCCGCTTCCTGCGCGACCGGCTGGTGGCGCACGGCGTGCCCGGCGAGAAGATCACCGTACTGCCGAACGGCATCGCGGCCGAGCCGCCCGCGCCGCACCGCCCCGATGGCCGCCGTGACCGCTTCGGCTTCTTCGGGCACGTCAACCGCTTCAAGGGCGCGACCCTCGCTTTGCAGGCGTCCGCCCGCCTGTTCCGCGCCGGTGTCGCGCACGCGATGACCTTGCACGGCGGCACGGCGCATCAGGCGCCTGACGTGCTGGACGGGTTCCGCGACGCGCTGCTCGCCGCTCCCGACGCCCGGCATCTCGGCGCCTACCACCGCGCCGACCTCCCGCGGCTGATGGCCGCGGTGGACTGGGTGGTCGTGCCGTCGGTCTGGTGGGAGAACGCGCCGCTCGTCATCCAGGAGGCGTTCCTGCACCGCCGTCCCGTGATCTGCGCCGACATCGGCGGCATGGCCGAGATGGTGCGCGATGGCGTGGACGGCCTGCACTTCCCCGTCGGCGACCCGGCGGCGCTCGCTGACACCCTGAAGCGCGCCACCGAAGAACCCGGGCTGTGGCAGCGCCTGGTCGATGCGATCGCCCCGCCGCCCTCGATGGAGGACGCGGCCGACGCGCACGAAGCCCTCTATCGCGCCGTCTTGGCCCGCCAGCCGCTCAGGGCCACGCGGCGCCAGCCCAGCGTATCGCGCATGTCCCCCGGCGTATCGCGCACATCGAGGAGCGCCGCATGAACCAGATCGCCGACATCCCGCGTCCGGTCCAATCCGAGCAGGCCGGGCGCGAGCAGGTGGGCGAGGTGCTCGCCGCCTGGCCCGTCGCACCGGGCGCCCTCATGCTGCTGGGCTGGCAGGAGACGGTCCCGCCGGCCGAGGGCACGGCGCAGCTCGAGCGGCGCCGGGCCGACCGCGGGCCGTTCCGCTGCCTGACCTGGCCGCGCACCGCCGGCAGCCACGCCTTCCTCGCCGCCGTCCGCCTGCCGCCCGCTACCGTTCCGCTGCCCGGGCAGCTCCTGGTCCTGCACGGGACGGAGACGCTGCCGCTGCTGGCCCGCCTTCCCGCCGCCTTCGACCCGGCGCCGGCCTTCGCCGAGGCCGCAGCGCGCCTCGCCGGCACCCACGGGGGCAGCATCGCGCGCTTCCTGTGCGACATGTTCCCCGCCGCCGCGCTGAGCCGCGTGCCGGAGTTCGGCGAGATGCTGGCCACTTTTCTGTCCCGCGTCTGCGTGGATGACGGCTGCATCGAGCTGACCGGATCGGTTCCCGAGGGCTGCACCTTCCTGCAAGGCTGGGGCCGCCCGCACCCCGACGGCGCGGACGCCGACCTGGTGCTGACCGGCGAGCGGATCAGCCGCCACGCGGCGCAAGCCGCCCGCTTCGACCGGCCCGACATCGTGGCGCCCGCAACCGGCACCCTGCTCGTGCTGCCGCCCGACGCTGCCGCGGACCTGCCCGGCCTCACCGAACTCTATTTGCTGACCGGCCAAGGCGTGTGGCGCCGCAGGCTGGTGGAACGCCGGGTCCTCGGCGCCGACGAGAGCGCGAGCCATCTGCGCGCGATGCTGCCCGCGCTGCGCTGCCCGCCCCGGACGGCCGACTGCCTGCGCGCCAGCCTGAAGCCCCGTTTCGAGGGACGCGACACCCTGCACGATCGCGGCCGCCCCGTGCGCGCCGGCATCGACCTTGCCGTGGCCGTCGGCGGCGGCTGCTATCTCGCAGGCTGGCTGTTCGACCCGGCGGACATCGTCGCAGCGATCCACCTCCACGGCGGCGCCTTCCCGCCGGCCGGCGTACGGCTGGACACGACCTGGACCCGCGTCGCCCGGATGGACGTGACCGACGCCTTCGCGGCCGAACCCTCGCTGCCCCGCCCGCAGCATCACGATCACGGCTTCGCTGCCTTCGCCCCGCCTGCCTCCGACGCCGGCCGCGCGGCGCCGCTGCACCTCGCCGCCACCTTCCGCGACGGCCACGTCGCCTTTCTCCCATTGACCACGTGCGACGGTGCCGACGCCGCGGTCCGCAGCCGCATGCTGGCCAGCGTCGACCTGCACAAGCCATCCGGCCTGGCCATCGTCGAGCGGCAGCTCGGCCCCGCCTTCCGCGCCCTGAAGGCCCTGCACGGCACCGCAGAAACCGTCTTCATGACGGCGCCGAGGCCGGACGCCCGCCACGCCATCGTCGTGCCGCTGCTGGACGAGCCCGTGCTGCCGCGCATGGTCCTGTCGCAGTTCCTCACCGACCCGCTGGCCGACGACGAGACGCTGGTGCTCGTCTGCGGCGCCGCGTGGGGGGCCGCGAAGCTCGACGAGCTGCGGCGCAGGCTCGCCTTCTACGGGCTGCCCGCTTCCGTGCTGTGGGCGCCGGCGGCCACCGGCGTTGCGGACGCGCTGGCCATGGCCGCCAAGGCGACCCGCGCGGCCGACTTTCTGCTGCTCGGCCCGGCGACAGTGGGCGCATCGCCCGGCTGGCGCGCGGCGCTCCGGGCCGGGGCAGCAGCCCACGGACCGCTCGCCTGCGCCTGCCCGACCCTGCTTTACGAGGATTGGTCGATCCGCTGGGCCGGCAGCGCGGCCCTCCAGCGCCTCGACACCGCCCCCTATGTCGCGGTGCGGCAGACGCTGGCGGGCTTGCCGGCCGCCGCCGCCGGCGTGGCCGCGGACGAGTCCACCCTGGGCACTCTCGCCTGCTGCCTGTTCCCGCGCGCCGCACTCGCCCTGGCGGCGGGCGGCGCGGCCAGGGTCACGCCGTTCGGGCAGGAGGCCGGGTTCTTCCTGAGCCTGGCCGCCGCCGGCGTCGCCTGCCGCTGGGTGCCGGCCGCCCGGGCCTACGCGGTCGATGACGCGACGGAACGGCCCGCGGAGCCGAGCGTCGGCCGGCTGGTCGATGGCTGGCGCCTGCGCGAGGACCTCGTTGCTGCCGGCCACCCCTACACCCATGAGCACAGCCAGGAGATGGCGGCATGCGCGTCCTGATCGTCTCGCACGGACACCCCGCCTTCTCCATAGGCGGCGCCGAGATCGCCTCGCACAACCTGTTCCGCGCCCTGAACGCGACCGGGGAGCATGAGGCGTTCTACCTGGCCCGCACTGGCGCCCGGTGCGCCGCCACGCCGCCACCCCGCTGATGAGCCTGCGCCAGGGCGAGCGGGAGGTGTTCCTGCACGCCGACGCCTGGGACCCGTTCTGGTTGTCCAACGGCGCGCTGGACGACCTCGGCGGCGGCTTCGCGGATTACCTGCGGACGACGGCGCCCGACGTGGTGCATTTCCACCACGTGATCGGCCTCGGGCTGGAGGCCATCCTGCAGGTGCGCCGGGTGCTGCCCGCCGCCGCGATCGTCATCACCTTCCACGAGTACCTGTCGATCTGCCTGAACCACGGCCAGATGGTGAAGACGACGCGCAACACGCTGTGTCGCCGGGCCTCGCCGGCGGACTGCGCGTCCTGCTTCCCGCAGCACGCGCCCGGTCTCATCTTCCAGCGCGAGCGCTTCATCAAGGAGCATCTCGCGCTGGCCGACGCCTACGTCTCGCCGAGCCGCTTCCTCGTCGACCGCTACGCCGCCTGGGGCCTGCCGCCCGAGCGGTTCCGCATGATCGAGAACGGGCTGGACGCCCGTCCGCCGGCGCCGCCTCGCGCACTGGCGCCGGACGGACGGCGGGACCGCTTCGGCTATTTCGGCCAGGTCACCGCCTTCAAGGGCCTCGACGTGCTGCTCGACGCGGTGTCGCGCGTGCCGGACGCCGTGTGGGACCGGGCGAGCCTGGCGGTCTATGGCGGCAACCTGGAACAGCAGCCGCAGGAGTTCCGCGACCGGTTCGGCGTGCTGATGGAACGGGTCGGCCGCCGGGCACGCTTCTTCGGCAGCTACACCGCCGACGAGCTGCCCGGCCTGATGGGCGGGATCGACTGGACCGTGGTGCCGTCGATCTGGTGGGAGAACTCGCCGCTGTTGATCCAGGAGGCGCTGCTGCACCGCCGCCCGCCGATCGTCAGCGGCATCGGCGGCATGGCTGTGAAGGTGCGCGACGGGATCGACGGGCTGCACTTCCGCGTTGCCAGCCCCGAGGACCTGGCCGACCGCATGACCGAGGCGCTGACCGACCCCGGGCTATGGGCGCGGCTGAGTGCCGCAGCGCCCCGGCCGCCCGACTTGGCCGCCTTCGCGGGCGAGCACATCGCCCTATACGGCGACGTGCTCGATGCGCGCCGGCTGCGGCCCGCCCAGGCCGAGCGCGCGCTGCTTCTGGCTTAACGGTTTCTTCTCTCTTACTA
>JBBSIT010000141.1:0-8154 GCA_038231995.1 Acetobacterales bacterium
ACAGCCCCGCGGCGCCCCGGCCGCCGCGGGCCGACACGCGCGCGGCGCTGGCCGCCCCCCGGCCCGCCGCCCGCCACTCCAGCGCCGTGAGCCCGAGCGCCAGCAAGGTCAGCGCGAGCGCGAGCAGCGAGGCCACGGCCCAGGCCAGCATGCCGCCAACCGGGCCGCCGAGCTCCTGGCCGAGGGTCAGCATCCGCTCGCCCAGCACGGCGCCCGCGGCGCCGCCCAGGCCCGACAGACCAGGCCAGGCCACCGGCCCGTCCGGCCCGTGCACGGGCAGGCTCCCCAGCACGGCGCCGAGCACCGGAAGGGCGAACAGAAGCGCCATCAGCCGCAGGACGAAGTGGCCGAGGCCGCGATGGGATGCGACGCGCCAGCCCCAGGCCAGCAGCGCCAGCCCCGGCAGCACGCCGGCCAACCCGAACGACTGCAGCAGCAGGTCGGCAGCCGCCGCGCCGGGCGCGCCCACCAGGTTGGCGGCGGGCCGCGACGTGGCGGTGTTCAGCGACGGATCATGCGGGTTGTAGGACGCGAGCGCAACCAGCAGCACGAGGCCCGCGATGCCGAGTGCTAAGCCGCCCAGCCCCGCGAGGCGCTGCAGAACGAGGGTGCGGATGGCGGGGGAGACGAGGCGTCGCGCCTGGGCAGCAGCGGCCATGCAGGGTGTCCGGTCAGGGTGGAGGTGGGTGGCGGACCATAGAACGGAACCCGGCGGGCCAGAACAGAAAAGGCACGGAGGTGTGGCGGGTCAGCCTCGGGGTGTGGCAGGAGCGCAACCGGGGTGGCGGCAAAGGGATCAAAGGATGGCAAGGCATCGTGCGAGTTGCACAAGCATCCGGCGCCGCTCCATGCTATGGATACGCCATGTCAGCGCTGTCCCCCATCGAGTCCGAGCTCGCTACGACCGAGGACGCCGAGGCTTATGATCGGTGGTTCCGCGCGAAGGTGCAGGCGAGCCTCGATGACCCGCGGCCCTGCATTCCGCATGACCAGGTAATGGCGGAGGTAGACGCCATCATCGCGAAAGCGGAGCAGCGGCCGCGCAAGTAGGCCCAAGTGCCAGCCCTGCCCTGTAGTCTGGCGCGCTGAGGCGCGCAGCGGTCTCGCCGCCATCAATGGCTACATCGCTGATCGTGATCCGCCGACTGCACGCCGTATGAGAACGGTCATCGAAGCAGCGGTTCTGCCGCTCGCCGAACACCCTATTCATGTTTCGGTCGGGCAGGGTGCCGGGAACGCGCGAGATCGTCGCGCATCCGAATTACATCACGTGCATCGCGTGACGGCCGATCGAGTTGAGATCGTGAACGTGCTCCACGCACGGCAGCACTATCCCTAGCTGGTCAAGAGAGCGGGATCGCTTTTTCAGTCCACCTTCACGTCAGCAACCCGCCCCCGCTCATCCGCACGAGCTCCACCGCGCTCGTCCTGAAGACATGGGAGGGCGACCCGGCGGCGGCCCAGACCGGATCGAGCGCCAGCAGGTCCCGGTCGATCAGCACGCGAGGCGGCGTGAGATGGGCCACCGGAGCGACGCCGCCGATCGCGAAGCCGGTCGTGTCCCGCACCCAGCTCGCGTCGGCCCGGCCGATCCGCACGCCGAAGGCCGCCGCGACCTTGGCCACGTCCACGCGATTCTCGCCCGAAGCGATCACCAGGACCGGCTCGTCCCCGGCGCGGAAGACGATCGACTTCGCGATCTGCGCCACGGTGCAGCCGATCGCTGCCGCCGCGTCGGCCGCGGTGCGCGTGCCGTCCGGGAACGTGGCGATCGTGTCGGGATGCCCCGCCTCGCCAAGCGCGCTGCGCACGCGTTCAATGGAGTTCGTCATTCGCCCACACCCTTCTCAGCTCCCGCCGGTTTCCTCGCCTGAGCAGCCAAAGGCCGTCTTCGGCAGCCTGCTGCTACCCCGCAAGTAATTGCCGGACATCCGGGGCAGCTCCTAGTCTCCGATCTCGATGGCCTACATGGGGCGACAAGGGCGATGATGGACGGCGTTGCAGCCGAGTTGGACTCAAGGCTGGTCCTGACGATCAATGACGTGCTGCTCGGCTCGCCCGTGGCGCGCATGCTCGGCATCAGGCTGATGGCGCTCGCGCGCAACCGGGTGGTGCTCGGCCTGCCGTTCAGCCCGGGCAACGTGACCCTGGGCGACACGGTGCATGGCGGAGTCATTGCCGCCCTGATCGACGTGGCCGGCGTCGCGGCGGCCGCGTCGGGAGCGGATGCGGAGCGCCTGCGGGGTGGCGCGACCGCGACGCTTGCAGTCAGCTACCTGGCCCCGGCGCAGGGGGTGGCGCTGCGCGCCGAGGCCACGGTGATCCGGCGCGGGGCGCGGCAGGTCGTGGCAGACGTGGCTGTGCTCGCCGATGAAGCGGAGGGCACCCTCGTCGCCAAGGCCCTGGTCACGGTGTCGCTGTCCTAAGCTCTAGCCCGTCTTATTCACGAGACAGCCGCAAATTGCCGTTTTTCTGAATAATTCCAGTCGGATAGCAGAAACCGGCCTGTGACAAATTTTGCCACAGGCGCGATCTTAGGAGGCCAGTCTTTCCAAACACTTGGTGGTTCGTTGCCGTTCCGGCGAATAAGATGGGCTAGAACCCCAGCACCGCGTCCGCGCTGATCGTGACCTGCCCGCTGTCGCGGCCGCTGTTGTAGGGGCGGGAGCCGTTCAGCGTGCGGTCGTAGCGGATCTCGGGGCGCAGGACGAGGGTGTTGAGCGGCGGGTAGCTCGGCTTCCAGGCGAGGCCCAGGGTGAACTCCGAGTAGGTCGTCGGCCGCGGCGCCGTGATGAAACGGGAGAAGTCGCCGCGCTGCAAGTTGGCGTAGTCGCGGTTGCTCACCGGGTTGGACACGAAGAAGTTGTTGTTGTCGCGCCAGACCTCGGCCCGGCCGTTCAGGGTCAGCGTGTCAGTCAGCGCATACGACACGTACTGTGCGGCGCCGTAGCCTTCGGCGCGGAAGCCGTCCTCGCGCACGTAGTTGAACTCGGTCGTGAACGTCAGCTTGTCCGAGTGCTTGTAGGTGACGACCACGTCGTTGAAATAGCGCATGGCGCTATTGACGAACGGCGTGTTGCGCTTGGCGTTCTCGGGACCCACGTGGCTCAGCGCCAGCACTGTGAGGTTACCGCCGGCGAGGTTGAGGCCGAAGCCGAAGATGCCGCCGGGCCGGTTGTTGTTGTCGCCGGCGCCGGTGCCGATCGAGGTGTTCGTGCCGGTGTCGATGCCGAGATACAAATCCACCATCGGTGTCACGTGCGAGGTGGTCAGCGCGCCCAGGTGCTTGAACGGCAGGCCGAAGTTGAAGATGTAGCTCTTGGTATAGAACGGGTTGCCCTTGGGGTCGATCGTCTCGTAGCCGAGCGGGGTCGGGTAGATGCCGGCCTTGGCGTCGATGCCGCCCTCGAACAGCCAGGGCAGCCGCGCGGTGGCGTTGGCCTCCAGCAGGTCGATCTGGTTGCGGTCGTGGATCACGCGGTCGAACACGCCGAGGGTGTGGACGATGCGCGCGTCCGAGCCGTAGAGCATCGCGAGCTTGAAGCCGAAATCGTAGCCGGTCGCCTTGGGGTCCACGTCTCGCTGGGCGGACAGCAGCACCTGGTTGAGGATGGGGCGGTTCGCCTTGTCGGTGAAGAGCTGGCCGAAATTGGTCTGGCTGCCCGGGCTGCTGATGTTGCCGACGATGCCGGCGTTGAGCTGCAGGCCGAGCTTAATGCTGCTGGACCATTCGCCGAAGGTGGCGGGCGGCGCCCATGGCGTCTCGACGGCCGGCGCCGGGTCGGGCTGGACGGCGGGCGACGGGACCGAGGGCAGCGCCGGGCCGGGCGGCTGGACGGTCCGCTCCTGAGCCTGGACCGTGCCGGACAGGACGCAGGCGGCGCCGAGGCCGCCCAGCAGGAGTGCAGCGCGCCTCATCCCAGTCGCTCCCCGTGCAGTACTACGTCGAGGCCCTCGCGCTCCTCATCCTCCGAGACCCGCAGGCCCACCAGGGCGTCCACGACCTTGAGCAGGATGAAGCTGGCGATGGCGCTGTAGGCCATGGTCGCCGCGACCGCGTAGACCTGCGATAGGAACAGCGCGCTGCCGCCGACATACGCGCCGTCGGGCGCCGCGGTGGTGGCGGAGAGCGGGCCGTAGGCGAACACGCCGGTCAGCAGCGCGCCGATGATGCCGCCCACGCCGTGCACGCCGAAGGCGTCCAGGCTATCGTCGTAGCCGAGCATGTGCTTCATCCCGGTGGCCGCCCAGAAGCAGGACACGCCGGCGACGATGCCGATGATGAGCGCCGGGCCGGGCAGTACGAAGCCGGAGGCCGGCGTGATGGCGACGAGGCCCGCGACGGCGCCGGAGATGGCGCCGAGCACGCTGGGCTTGCCCTTGGCGACCCACTCGGCCACCAGCCAGCCGAGGGTGGCGGCGGCCGAGGCGATCTGCGTGGCCGTCATGGCCATGCCGGCCCGTCCGCCCGCGCCCAGCGCCGACCCGGCGTTGAAGCCGAACCAGCCTACCCATAGCAAGGCCGCGCCGATGACGGCGAAGGCGAGGTTGTACGGCGACATGTTGTCGTGCCCGTAGCCGACGCGCTTGCCCAGCACGATGGAGCAGACGAGGCCGGCGACGCCGGCGTTGATATGCACCACCGTGCCGCCGGCGAAGTCAGCGGCGCCGAGGCCCGCGAGCCAGCCGCCGGGGAAGAAGACCCAGTGCGCGACCGGCGAGTAGACCAGCAGCGACCACAGCGCCATGAACAGCATCATGGCCGAGAACTTCATGCGGTCGGCGAAGGCGCCGGCGATCAGCGCAGGCGTAATAATGGCGAAGGTCATCTGGAACATCATGAACACGGATTCGGGGATGGTGGTCGCCGTCGCCGCCTCCGTGCCGGCCGCGATGGTGAACGGCTTGTCCCAGTTGGCGCCGAGGCCGTTGAGGAACAGGCGCGAGAGATCGCCGACATAGGCGTTGCCGTTGGTGAAGGCGAGGCTGTAGCCCGCGACCATCCACAGCACGGTGACGAGCGCGCAGATGGCGAAGGACTGCATCATGGTGGCGAGCACGTTCTTCTTGCGCACCATGCCGGCGTAGAACAGCGCCAGGCCCGGGATCGTCATCAGCAGCACGAGCGCGGTGCTGGCCAGCATCCAGGCTGTGTCGCCGGTGTCCACCTTGGGCTCGATCTCGGGGGTCGCGGGCGGGATGAGGCCCGCGGTCTGCGCCAGCGCCGGCAGCGTCAGCAGCAGCAAGGGAAGGGCAGCGAGCGACGCGCGCCGCGCGCGGGATGGGTTCATCGTGTTCATGTCCTCTACAGCGCCTCGATGTCGACTTCGCCGGTGCGGATGCGCACGGCGCGCTCGAGCGGCATCACGAAGATCTTGCCGTCGCCGATCTTGCCGGTGTGCGCCGCCTTGGTGATCGCCTCCACCACCTGCTCGGCCAGGTCCGCCGCGACGGCGACCTCGATCTTGACCTTGGGCAGGAAGTTCACGTGGTACTCCGCCCCGCGGTAGATCTCGGTCTGGCCCTTCTGCCGGCCGAAACCCTTCACCTCGGAAACCGTCAGGCCCTGCACGCCCAAGGGCGTCAGCGCGTCGCGCACGTCATCCAGCTTGAACGGCTTGATGATGGCCATGATGAGCTTCATCTCACCTCCCTCTTCCCAATCCCGCACCCGGCGCCACATCGGCCCAGGCCGGCGGAACGGTGCTACTCAAGAACCGTGCCGCGCGATCACGCGGGCAAGAACGGCCCGGCGCAGACGGGCTCTGCCCACGGCAACGGCACGGGTTGCGCGGACTTGCCGCATGGAGGTACCCTGCCATTGCACAAATTGTACGCACATTGCATGGAACCCTGATGACCCTGAGCGTGGATATCTGCATCGTTGGCGCCGGGCCGGTCGGCGCCACCCTGGCCTGCCGCCTGGCCGAGGGCGGCGTCAGCGCCGCCGTGATCGACCGCGCGACCCTGCCGCCGATGGAGCACCCGGACTTCGACGGCCGCGCCTACGCCATCGCAGCCGGCAGCCGCGCGCTGCTGCAGGACGCGGGCGTCTGGTCAGCCCTCCCGCAGCCCGCCTGCCCCATCCTGGACATCCGTGTGTCCGACGGACGCGTCGGCCGCCGCGCCTCGCCGCTGCACCTGCATTTCGACCACGCTGAGGCGGGCGCCAGCCCGTTCGGCTGGATGGTGGAGGCCCGCAGCCTGCGCGTCGCGGTCAACGCGCACATGCACCGCGCGCCCGGCCTGCAGGTGTTCGCCCCGGCGGCGGCAACGGTGGAACGCCGGGCCGCCGGCGCCACGGTCGCGGTCGAGGGCGGCCCGACACTGCAGGCCCGCCTCGTCGTCGCGGCGGAGGGCCGCGACTCGCCGTTACGCGCCCAGGCCGGCATCCCCGTCACCCGGCTGCCCTACGGCCAGCGCGGCATCGTCTGCGCCATCGCGCACGAGCGGCCGCACCGCAACGTGGCGCTGGAGCACTTCCTGCCCGCCGGCCCGTTCGCCCAGCTCCCCATGATCGGCATCGACGGCGCGCCGAACGTGTCGGCCATCGTCTGGACCGAGCGCACGGCACTCGCCGACCGGCTGATGCGGCTTGACGACGCAGCCTTCGCGCGCGAGGTCGCCCGGCGGCTCGGCGACCATCTCGGGCCCGTCCGCCTGGTGGGCCGGCGCTGGATGTACCCGCTCGCCGCCATGCACGCCCAGCGCTACGTGGACACCCGCCTCGCCCTGGTGGGCGACGCCGCGCACGGCATCCACCCCATCGCCGGACAGGGCCTCAATCTGGGCTTCCGCGACGTGATCGCGCTATCCGGGCTGGTGATCGGCGCGGTGCGCGCGGGCGCCGACCCGGGCGCCCCTGCCCTGCTCGCCCAGTATCAGCGCGCCCGGCGGCCGGACAACCTGCTGATGCTCGCGGCCACCGACGGGCTCGACCGGCTGTTCAGCAGCGACAACCCGGCGCTGCGCGCGCTACGCGACCTCGGCATCGCCGGCGTGCACCGGATGCCGCGGCTCAAGCGCCTGTTCATGCAGCGCGCCATGGGGCTGGGCTAACCTGCCGGAGCGCCGCGCCAGCAAGCGTAAGGTGCAGTTGTCCAGCAGCGACGCAGCCTGGAACTCGCCCAGCGCGCGGTAGCTCTCGAACTGCGCCTCGGTGAACCACTGCTCGCCGGTGCTCTCGTGCGGGAAGGCCGGGTCGGCGCTCCTGTAGGCCAGCACGTCTGCCGGGGCATCCGGGGTCACGAGGGGTTTGAGCAGCAGCAGCAGACCGGGCGCGCCGTTGCAATAGGTGATCTTCCCGACGCCCAGGCCCGGCCGCCCCGCGCGCCCGGCCTCGCCGAACGTGAACTCCACCTTGGCGCCGAGGTCGATGCGCGCCTTGCGCAGCGCGCCGCCGAGGTCGTGGAACTGTCCCTTGCCGTCCTGCGCCGCGTCCACCACGACCACCAGCCGGCACCGCCGCCGCAGCATCTCGTACAGGCCGAGATTGTCGAAATGCCCGCCGTCGGACAGGTAGACGAAGGCCCGCTTGTCGTCGGAGCACCCCTGCAGCTCGTCCCAGGCGAGGCGCAGCGCATCCGCCCCGGGCCGCTCCTTCGGGCCAGGGGGGGCGGCCGGGTTTGGCAGCCAAGCGCCCAGCCGCACGTTGAACAGGGTCATCACGAAGGCGGTCAGCCTCGATGAGTGATAGCCCCAACTCGGGCTGACTGCGGCGCCGGACACGGTCATGGCCGTGCCGAGGCTGATGCCGCGCCGCGACGTGCCGCGGTAGGCGGCGGTCGCCAGGTAGGCGCCGGCGCCGTCCCGCAGGTGCGCCGCGCCGCAATGCAGCGGGGTGAGCGTGAACGGCGCCGCCTTGCGCTCGGCCCAGTCGGTGCGCTCCGTGCTGGTCAGGTTCAGGGTCGCGCCGATCACCGGGAAGAGGCGCCGCGCCACCGCGTCTCGCGGGCCGCCGCGGCGGTCGGGGCGCAGCGTCTGCAACGCCGGGTTGTCTGCCGGGTCGAAGTCGGTCAGCGGGTCAGGCTGGCGCAGCCCGGCGGCGGGTGCGCCGGCGTCCTCCGGCTCCGGCCGGGCCGGGCCGAGGAAGGCGCGCACCAGCCGGTTGCGGTAGCTCCCATGCATCGAGAACCGGTTGACCTGGACGTGCCG
>JBBSIT010000142.1:0-8120 GCA_038231995.1 Acetobacterales bacterium
GATCGCCGGCCTGGCCTACTGCGTCGGCTCGATCGTCATGAAGCCGCTCAAGCGCGCGACCACGGACGACTTCGTCGCCGCGTTCCGGCTCAACGCCGTCGGCTCGGCGCTCGCCGTAGCTGCGGCAGCGGACGGGTTGCGCGCCTGCCCCGGCGCCGGGGCCGTGCTGTTCAGCACCGTCGCGGTGCGCGCCGGCTTCGCCAACCACGCCGTGATCTCGGCTGCCAAGGGCGCGGTGGAGGGGCTGACGACCGCGCTCGCCGCCGAGCTCGCGCCGCATGTCCGGGTGAACTGCATCGCCCCCAGTTTGACCCGCTCGGGCATCGCGCAGCCGCTGACGGGCAACGAGGCGATGGCCAAGGCGCTCGCCGCGCAGCACCCGATCCCTCGCCTGGGAGAGGGGGACGACGCCGGCGCGCTGGCTGCCTTCCTGTTGTCCGACGAGGCTGGCTGGATCACCGGGCAGGTCTTCGCGGTGGATGGCGGCCGCTCCACCGTGCGCACCAAGGGATAGCGTGGGGGACGCCGGGCGCCGTTCGCGCTCGGGCCGCCAGTTTCCTGACGGCCCTATTCGCGGACGAGCAAAGTCAAATGTGAACGCTACACCGTTCGGTCAAGCCGAGTCGCGACCATCTCCCGGTCCGGCGTGCCGGCCTTGCCGCCGAACCAGCTCGCAATCGCGCCGAGCAGCAGCGCGACGAAGCCAAGCAGGCCGGCGCGGCTGGTGGCCTTGCGCGCAGTCTCCGCGGCGGCGCGGGCCTGCTGCTCTACCTTAGCGGCCGCGTCGCGGTACTGCGCCTGCATCTGGTCGATGCGCGTCCTCGCCTCATCCGGGCTGATGTTCGCGGTCCGCGCGAGCGCGTCGATGGCTCGGTTCTTGGCGGCGTCCTGCCCGGCCTGGTCGCCGCTCGCCGTCGAGCGGATGTAGTCCACGATGCTGGCCTGCACGGCCTGCGGGTCGTTGCTGTTGAGCGCGTCCCGCACCTGGCCCTGCAGGTTCGCGGTGAGCTGCCCCGACGGGTCGGCCAGGCGCGCGGCATCCGGCGCCGCGCTGGCGACCGCCTTGGTCGCGCCGCCGACGGCGTTGCCGATGCCGCCCACGGCGTTGCCGGCCAGGCTAAACGCGCCGCCTACCAGGCTGCCGAGCGCCGTGGTCAGAAGGTAGAACAGGATCAGCGTGGTCGCGGCCCAGCTTACCAACCCGTGCCAGCCGGCGGTCGAGACGCGCGAGCTGCCCGCGAGCCGGCCCGCCACTTGTCCGCCCAGGAACGATGCGAAGATGCCGGTCGCGGCGATCCACAGCGCGGTGATGATCGTGGCCGTGGACGTGCTCGGGTTCTGCGAGGTGTTGAACGCGTCGAGCGTGCTCATGCCGACGCCGATGCCCAGGATGTTCAGCAGGAGCTGGGTGACGAGCGCGACGGCGACGCCCGCGAAGATCGCCCCCCAACTCACATGATTCAGCAGCGACGTCTTGGCGTCGTCCGGCGAGACGACGGTCGCCGGAATGACGGATCCGGTTGCATACGACATGGTAGGCACTCCCGTGAGATGTGACGAACTATGTCCGTGCAAGCGCCTGCCAGCGCCGAAAGGTTCCCTGGCGCCGCTGTTTCAGGCCAGGGCTGTGGCGTCGAGGTCGATCCAGCTGAGATGCCCGCCCTTGCCGGCGCCGGTGTCCAGGAACACCGCGACGCCGCCTCCGGCGCCCGTGCGCCGGTAGGGGCGCCCATCCGTGCTGCGCTGGTCGTGGCCGCAATACACCGTCATGCCTGCAGGGATGCGGTCCACCCAGCGGATCACCCGCTCGGGGTAGCCGTCCGCCTGCATCCGTCCCGTCACCTCGCCGAACAGGGCGCGCGACAGCAGCGGGTCCACCCGCCCCAGCGCCGGCGGCGGCTGCTGGTCGAGCATGGAGGGATGGAACCCGCCATGCACGAACAATGCCCGGCCCCGCCTAAGCCACGCCGGCGCGCGGGTGATCTCCTGCAGCGCGCGCGCCCGCAGCTCGTCGTCCCGCGACGCCAAGGTGGTCTGCAACGCCGCGTCCATTCGCACGCCCTGCCCGGCGAGCGCCCGGCCCAGCTTGCGGTCGTGGTTTCCCAGCACGAACAGGCCCCGCTCGGCGTCGATCAGCCGGAACGCGGTGCGGAGCACGCCGGCGCTGTCCGGCCCGTGGTCGGCAAGGTCCCCGAGCAGGACGATGAACCGGTCCGTCTGCACCGCAGCCGAGAACGCCCGCAGGTCGCCGTGCACGTCGCCCACCACCCGCAGCGGCCGCCCCGCCGGGATCGCCGGCCCCGGAGGACTTGTCAGCCCCGAAGGACTTGTCGGCCCCGGAGACCTTGTAGGCGAAGTCACGCAGCCCTGCGCCGCACGGTGTCGCGATAGGCGCCGAGCGCCCGCTGCCGCGCCATCGCGAGATCAACGAGCGGGCGCGGATAATCCCGCCCGAGCCGCACGCCGGCCTCCGCGAGCACCGTCTCGGATGCGGTCCAGGGCGCATGGAGCGCGCGGTCCGGCAGCCGCGCCAACTCCGGCACCCATCGCCGGACATAGGCGCCGTCGGGGTCCCACTTCTCGCCCTGACTCACCGGGTTGAACACGCGGAAGAACGGCTGGCTGTCGATGCCGGAGCCGGCGATCCATTGCCAGCTCGCGCTGTTGCTCGCCAGGTCCGCATCCACCAGCGTGTCCCAGAACCAGGCCTCGCCCGACTGCCAGGCGATGAGCAACTGCTTGACCAGAAAGCTCGCCGCGATCATCCGCACCCGGTTGTGCATCCAGCCGATATGCCACAACTGCCGCATCCCCGCGTCCACGATCGGGATGCCGGTCCGCCCGCGCCGCCATGCCTCCAGCTCGGCCGGGGCGTCGCGAAAGGGCAGGCGGGCGAAATCGGGCCGCAGCGCCTGCTCCGGCATGTGCGGGTTGTGGAACAGCAGGTAGGCGGAGAACTCGCGCCACAGGATCTCGCCGAGGAAGGTATCGAGCCCCTGGTTGGCCGCCTCCGCCGCCGCGGCCGCCGCGTGCCAGACCTGGCCCGGCGACAGCTCGCCCCAGTGCAAATGCGCCGACAGCATGCTGGTCCCGGGCTGGCCCGGCAGGTTGCGGCCTACGTCGTAGCCCGTCACGGCGCGCTCGACGAACGCGCGCAGCCGAGCGTGCGCGGCGTCCTCGCCCACCTCCCAGGTCGCGCGGAAGCCGCCGGCCCAGTCCGGCCGGGTCGGCAGCAGCGCCCAGTCCGCGAGCGCGTCGGACGCGGGCGCGGGCGGCGCCGGGATGTGCGCGGGTGCCGGCAGCGGCTCATCCGGCGCTGGGCGCGCCCGCATCTGCTTGGCGAACGGGCCATACACGCCGTAGATGCCGCCCGTCTTGGTGCGGATGCCGTCGAGGTCGAACAGCGTCGCCATGCGGTGCAGGTGCAGCGAGGCGCCCACGCCCCGGAGCGCCGTTGCCACCGCCTCGTCCGCCCGCCGCGCCCAGGGCTCGTGCATGCGCCCGGCGTGCACCTCGGGCGCACCCACCTCCTGCGCCAGGGCGGCCAGGCAGGTCGCCGCCGAACCCCGCCGCAACACCAGCGGGGCGCCCCGCTCGGCGAGGGACTGCCCGAGCGACTCCAGGCTGTAGTGCAGCCACCAGCGCGCTGCGCCGCCGAGCGCCCACCTGCCTGCGCTGGCGTCGTCGAGCACATAGACCGGCACGACCCGCCGGCCGCCCGCCATCGCGGCAGCCAGCGCGGCATGATCCTGCAGCCGCAGGTCCTGGCGGAACCACAGCAGGGTCGGTGAGGCGTCGATCATGTCATCCTTCCGTCACCCTGAATGTGTGGCGTCGCGAGAGCAGTGACAATGACTGCGCCCGGCTCCGGGTTGCGCGATGCGGCTGCCTGAAGCGGCTCTCGTTCAGCGACGCCGACGCACGCTCGCCGAGATGGGGCGAGCGGACCAACGGCCGAATCAGCAATGGACAAGCCCACCAAGTGCCAGCACCGTAGCCGCGTGCCCGATCCTGGTCAGTTCACCATTTTCCTCGCCACCGCCCTGGTGCTCGCCGTCATGCCGGGCCCGGGCATCTTCTATGTCGCCGCCCGCGCGCTGGCCGGCGGGCGTATGGAAGGGGTCGCCTCCAGCATCGGCACCGGTCTGGGCGGCATGGTCCACGTCGCGGCGGGTGCGATGGGCGTCTCCGCCCTCGTGCTGGCCAGCGCCGAGCTGTTCACCCTGCTCAAGTTCGCAGGCGCCCTCTATTTGGCTTGGCTCGGCCTGCGCACGATCCTCGCCGCCCGCCGTGAAGCCGACGCGGCGGCCGCGGGCATGCTCGCCGCGGCTCCGACCGGTGCGCGCCGCGCGTTCCGCGAAGGCGTGGTGGTCGAGGCGCTGAACCCCAAGACGGCGGCGTTCTTCCTGGCGCTGCTGCCGCAGTTCGTTGATCCCGGGCGGGGCCATGTCGCCGCTCAGTTCGTCGTGTTCGGCCTGATCTCGGTCGCGCTGAACACGACGGCTGACCTGGTGGTGGCCTACGCCGCGGGCGCCGTGCGTGGCGGCCTCGCCGCCCGACCCCGGCTTCTGCAGCGCCTGCGTGAGACGTCGGGCGCCGCCCTGATCGCGCTCGGGGCCGGGCTGCTGCTCGCCCGCAGGCCGGCGACGTGACGGCAAGCCAGTTCACCTACCGGCCCTGCCGCACCTGCGCCATCGCGAAGCTGAACAGCCGGTCCTGCCCGAGCAGGAACACGCGCCCGCCGCGCGGGAACAGCCCGGCGATCGCCGGATGCGCCACATCTAGCCCGCCCGTGTAGGCCCCGAGGCTCGGCAGCATCAGCCGCTCCGCCCCGGCGGCGAAGCACGGCCGCGTCACCGTGCCGGCCCGGGTCGCGACCGTCGCCTTGGGATGGTGATGGCCGCACAGCTCGCCCGCGGCGCCGGGCTGCGCCTGATGCCGGAACGTCAGCCCGCCGAGCGTCCAGGTCTCGGCCGCCGTGCCGCCGATGCCCTCCGGCGGGGCCGGGTCATGGTTGCCCAGCACCCAATGGAAGGAGGCGGCCTCCGTCATGGCGTGGAGCCGCGCCGCGTCGGCCGGCGCCATGCGCGCGGCGCCGAACCGGTCGTGGAAGCTGTCGCCCAGCGCGACCACCGTGCGCGGACGCCACTTGCGCAGCAGCAAGGCCAGCCGGTCGAGCGTGAGCCGAGTGTCCCAGGGTGGCACGAGCTGGCCGCGCGCCGCCGCCGCCGTGCCCTTCTCCAGATGCAGGTCGGCGACCGCGAGCAGCGAGGCCGCCGGCCAGGCCACGCCGCCGAGCGGGTCGAGCATCAGCCGCTCGCCCGCGAGATGCAGCGGTGCCGCCGTCACGCGAGGCGCCCGGCCGCGCGCGGCTTGCGCTGCAAGATGGCGAGGTTGGCGCGATGCACGGGATGCACCCGCATCGGCCGCGTGCTCGGCTCGGCCTCCCCAATCGCTTCCGCCACCAGCGCCTCCGTCTCCGCCAGCAGCGCGTCCTCGCCGTCCGCGGTCCGCACCGTCTCCCGCCCGATATCGAGCAGTACCGGCACCGCCAGCGGCGATACGCGGCTGAGCCGGACGTGGCGGACCTTGCCTTCGATGCGCCCAAGCATGGACGAGAGCCGGCCGAGGTCGGTCAGGCCCCCTGCGGCATCGTGCCGGGTGGCGCGCAGCAGCACGTGGTCCGGCTGGTGCCGGCGCAACACGTCGTAGATCAAATCGCTGCTGACCGTCACCTGCCGCCGGCTACGTTCCTGGCCGGGATGGTTGCGCTCGATCAGCCCGGCGATCACGGCCACATTCCGGAAAGTGCGGCGCAGCATGCTGCTCTCCGCCATCCACGCTTCGAGATCATCGCCCAGCATGTCCGGCTCGAACAGCTCGCCGATGCGCTCCGGCTCGTTGGCCGACCACACGGCGATCACGTAATCGGTCGCGACGAAGCCGAGCGGGGAGAAGCCGAACCGCTCCATGCGCCGGGTCAGCAGCATGCCGAGCGTCTGGTGCGCGTTGCGACCCTCGAAGCAGTAGGCGACCAGGAACCAGCGGCCGTTGCGCGGGAACGTCTCGACCAGCAGGTCGTCGGGGCCGGGCAGCTCGGAGCGGTGGGTCTGCAGCCGCAGCCAGTCGCGCACCGACTCGGGATAGCGGTCCCAGGTCGCCGGGTCGTGCAGCATGGCGCGGACCCGGCCGGCGAGGTTCGTGGTGAGCGGATAGCGGGCGCCGGCGTAGGCGGGCACCATCGGCTCGCCCGTGCCGCCCTCGGCGACCTCCACCGTGGTCTCGCGCAGCCGGAGGTAGCGCAGCAGCCGGCCGGCGAACATGAAGGTGTCGCCGGGGGTCATCATATTGACGAAGCCTTCCTCCACCTCGCCCAAGGCTCCGCCGCCGCGGCCGGCGAGGCGCACCTTCAGCAGCGGCGCCTCGACGATGGTGCCGAGGTTCATGCGCGCCTGCCGGGCGGTGCGCTCGCCGCGGATGTGGCACAGGCCCTCGGCGTCGCGGAACAGTTTTCGATAGCGCTCATAGGCTTGCAGCGCGTAGCCGCCATCCTCGACGAAGCGCAGCACGTCGTCGAAATCGGCGCGGGACAGGTCCGCGTAGGGCGCCGCCCGGCGCACTTCGTCGTACATGGCATCCGGATGGAACGGCGCCCCCGCCGCCATGAGCAGCAGATGCTGGGCCAGCACGTCGAGCCCGCCGGGTCGCGGCGCACCGCCGTCCTGCTCGCGCGCGGCGACGCCCTCGATGGCCGCCTCGCATTCTAGCACCTCGAAGCGGTTGGCCGGCACCAGGATGGCGTTGCTCGCCTCGTCCATCCTGTGGTTCGCGCGCCCCACTCGCTGCAGCAGCCGACTGACGCCCTTGGGCGCCCCTACCTGGATCACCTGGTCCACCCCGCCCCAGTCGATCCCGAGGTCGAGCGAGGACGTGGCCACCACGGCGCGCAAGCTGCCCGCCGCCATCGCCGCCTCGACCTTGCGCCGCTGATTAATGTCGAGGCTGCCGTGGTGCAGCCCGATCGGCAGCGTGTCCACGTTCAGCTTCCACAGCGCCTGGAACAGCAGCTCGCCCTGCGCGCGGGTGTTGACGAACACGATCGTCATGCCGTGCCCGGCGATGCGCTCCAGGATCGCCGACGCCGACGACAGCCCCATATGCCCGGACCACGGCAGCCGGTCCTCCGGCAGCATCATGGACAGCACCGGCGGCGGACCCTGCGCCACCTCGATCAAACGCGGCTCGGCGCCGGCGCCCACGTAGTCCAGCAGCGCCCGCTGATGCGCCACGGTCGCGGACAGCCCGACCCGGCGCGCACCCGGCGCGTGCTGCACCAGCC
Source organism: Acetobacterales bacterium (assembly GCA_038231995.1). Taxonomy (GTDB): domain Bacteria; phylum Pseudomonadota; class Alphaproteobacteria; order Acetobacterales; family Acetobacteraceae; genus JBBSIT01. The sequence continues at coordinate 7,340 of JBBSIT010000142.1, forward strand.
GCGCCAGGCACAGGGCAAGCTGGTCGCCCCGCTTGGTGCCGGCCAGCGCGTGCACCTCGTCGATCACCACCGTGGATAGCCCGGCGAACATCTTGGCCGCGTCCGGTAGCGACAGCAGCAGCGCCAGGCTCTCCGGCGTCGTCAGCAGGATGTTCGGCGGGTTCTCCCGCTGGCGCTTTCGCCGGTTGGCGGGGGTATCGCCCGTCCGCGTCTCGATGGCGACCGCCAGCCCCATCTCCTCCACGGGAGCGAGCAGGTTGCGCGCGATGTCGGTCGCGAGCGCCTTGAGCGGGCTGACGTACAGCGTGTGCAGTTCGGCGCGGGGCCGTGCGCTGAGTTCGATCAGGCTCGGTAGGAACCCGGCCAAGGTCTTGCCGCCGCCGGTCGGCGCGATCAGCAGCGCGGACTCGCCGGCCTCCGCCGCATCCACCATGGCTAGCTGATGCGCCCGCGGCGTCCAGCCCCGCGCGGCGAACCAGCCCGCGAAGAGTTCAGGTAACGTTCTCAAGGGAACATATTTAAGGGCTCGGGCCTCGTAGGGATAGCGGGGGTTGGCCTTGCGGCGGGCATGGCCGCAATGAGTGGATGGTATTGAAATAGGTCTGTATCAGCACTCTCTGGAGATCTTAGTCCTAATTCGGAATTAAACCACGTCTAGCTTGAGACCCGTAGTTTCTCCTCCTCGGGATCGAGGTGGTCCTTGACCCAGAGGCGATCGGCGACGGCGCAAGCATCCCGGTTGACCTGCGCCTCGAACGCGGCGACGCGCCGGGTCAGGTCC
>JBBSIT010000143.1:0-8117 GCA_038231995.1 Acetobacterales bacterium
AGCGGGGGGCGCGCTGATGGGCAGCCCGTGGCGCGCGGGGCGGCGGCCGGGCCCGGGCGGGAGCAGCGGGCAGCCATCACTTTCTTCAATGAGCCGTCCCCGGCCGAGGCCGCCCCCGCCGCCGCCCTGGCCGGGTTCGACATCTTGGTGCCGATGCGCGAGCGGACCCGGTTTGGCGCGAGCTTGATCGCCCGCCTGCCCCGGCTGCGGATGCTTGCCCAGACCGGAGCCCGCTCCATGTCGCTCGATCTGGCCGCCTGCGCCGAGGCGGGTGTGCTCGTCTGCAACACCGCGGTTGAGCGGGCCAGCCTTGCCACGGCGGAACTGACCTTGGGGCTGATGCTCGCGACCGCGCGGCGCATTCCGCAGGGCGATGCGGCGCTGCGGGCCGGGCGGTTCCAGAAGGGCGTGGGCTGCGGGCCGGTGCTGCAGGGCCGGACCCTGGGGCTGATCGGCTTCGGCCGCATCGGGCGCATGGTCGCGGGCTATGCCAGCGCACTCGGCATGCGGGTGCTGGCCTGGAGCCCGAACCTGTCCGCCGAGGCGGCCGCGGCCGGGGGTGCGACCCGGGTGGAGCGCGACGCGCTGCTGGCCGAGAGCGACGTGGTCAGCTTGCATGTCGTGCTGTCGGAGCGGTCGCGCGGAATGATCGGCGCGGCCGAGCTGGCGTTGATGAAGGCGGGTGCGATCCTGATCAACACCGCCCGCGGGCCCTTGATCGACGAGGCGGCCCTGCTAGCGGCGTTGCGGGAGGGGCGGATCACGGCCGGGCTCGATGTGTTCGAGCCGGAGCCGCTGCCGGAGGGATCACCCTGGTTCACGGCGCCGAACACGGTGCTGACCCCGCATCTGGGCTATGCCTGCGACGAGATCTTCCGGACATTCTACGGAGAGAGCGTCGAGAACATCCTTGCCTTCCTGGATGGCAAGCCGATCCGCATACTCAACGAGCCACAGGGGCGCTGACTACTCGAATTTAAGCGCGTTCACACTCGGCTCGGACCCGGCCGCGCGATAGCGGCCGACCAGGGCGCCGACCAGCGTTATTGCCGTCAGAGCGAAAAGGCCGAGGGCGATGGGCCGGGCCAGCAGCGCCTGCCAGCTGTTGATGACGATGCCGAACACGACCAGGTTCTCTTCCAGCAGCGGACCCAGGATGAGCCCGAGCACGACGGGCAGGATCGGCACGCGCAGGTATCGCAGCACGAGCGCCAGCGCGGTTGCGGCGAACATGACGCCCACGTCGAACACGCTGTTGCTGACGGCGTAGCTGCCGAAGATCGAGAAGAAGCTGACCAGGGTGGCGATGATGCCCTTCGGCACCAGCAGCACCACGGCGAAGTACCGGATCGCCAGCAGCCCGGCGACCATCATGAAGGCGTTGGTGAAGATGAACGCGATCAGGAAGGCGTACATGACGTCAGCATGTTCGGTGAACAGCAACGGCCCCGGCCGCAACCCGTGCAGCGTGAGGGCGCCGATGAACATGGCGGCCGCCCCGCTGCCGGGGATGCCGAGGGACAACAGCGGGATCAATGAGCCACCGACATTGGCGCTGATGGAGGTTTCGGCCGCCAGCAGGCCGGTGGCCGAGCCACGCCCGAACTCCTCGGGGTCGCGGGCGAGCTTGCGTTCGATCGCGTGCACCATGAACGGCGTGGATTCGGGGCCGATCGCGGGCATGATGCCGAGGAAGATGCCGATGGTGGTGGCGCGCAGGTAGGTCCAGAAATGGGTCACGACCGTCGCCAGCACGCGCCAAGTGCCGGAGGCGCCGCCGAAGGTGATGTCGACCTTGGCTTGGCCGGCGATCGCCTCGCGGGCCAGAATCAAGCCTTGGGTCATGCAGAAGAAGCCGATCAGCACGGCCACCAGGTTGAGGCCGGAGGTCAGCTCGTTGAGGCCAAAGGTGAAGCGCGGTGACCCGTTGACCGGGTCTAGCCCAATGGTCGAGAGCGCCAGCCCCAACATGCATCCGGCGACGTTGCGCAGCAGCGGCGTGTCGATCATCACCACGACGATCACCAGGCTGAACAGCAGCAGCCCGACGAACTCCGCCGGGCCAAAGGTGAGCGCGAGCCGGGCGAGCAGCGGGGTGAGGAACAGCATCGCGAAGGCGGACAGCATGCCGCCGATCCCGGAGCTGACGGCAGCCAGGCCGAGCGCGTAGGGCGCCTGCCCGCGCTTGGCCATGGCGTAGCCTTCCCAGCCGGTGACGATGGAGGCTGGCGTGCCGGGCACGTTGATCAGGATGGCCGAGATGCTGCCGCCGAAGATCGCGCCGGCATAGACGCCGCCCAGCATTGTCAGGCCCTGGGCGGGGTCCATCAGGAAGGTGACGGGCACGAACAAGGCGATGGCCAGCGTGGCGGTGAGCCCCGGGATGGCGCCGAACACGATGCCGACGAGCACGCCGATCATGGCGAACAGCAGGTTCAGCGGTGCGAGGGCGTAGGCGAGGGCGTCGAGCATCTCAGTTCTTACGCATCTGGTAGATCACCTGGTCGATGCGTTGGTCGAGCCAGCCTGACGGCATCGGCACGTAGAGCACGGTCCGCAGCAGCACGGCGAAGGCGACCGCGATGACGACGCTGCTGGCGATGATGAGCGCCGGGCGGCGGATGCGCAGCAGCAGGCAGGACAGCACCAGGGCGATCACGGTGCTGAGCACGAAGCCCAGCACGCCCATGACGAAAGGGAAGGCCAGCCAGACCAGCACGAAGCCGCCGAACGCCGTCCGCGCCGGCGCCGGCCCAGCCGCGAGCGAGGCGAACTCGGTGTCGCCGCCCGACGCGGCCGCTTGCCGACGTTCAGTCAGCAAAGCCATAGTCAGCGCGATCAGGGCGCCGGCAATCAGCACCTGCGGATAGCGCGCGGCCGATGCGTCGATGGACAGCGAGGACGCACCAAGCGCGAGCAGCAGACCGAAAACCAGAACCAGGCAGGCCAGCCGGGGCATGACGCCGGCTTAGGCCTTGGTCCGCCCGGTCTCCTTCAGGAAGGCCCGGATCGTCGCGACGGTGGCCGTGAACGCCTTTTCCGTTTCGGCCCGGTCGGTCGGGCTGAGCAGGATGCCGGCCTTCTTATAGGCCTCCACCGTCCCCGGGTCGCGCAGCACCTCGAGGAATGCCGCGGACAGGTAGGCCTTGATCGGCTCGGGCGTGGCCGGCGGGACCAGCGTGAGCCGGGTGGCGCCCCACACATTGTGCGGCATCGGCACCCCAAGCTCGTTCATCGTCGGCACGTCGGGAATCACCGGGTAGCGCGTGTCGTTGGACACGGCCAAGACTTTGAGCTGCCCGGCCCGGACCTGCTGCTCGACTTCGTCGTAGAAGGCGTTGGTGATGTCGATGTTGCCGCCCAGCAGCGAGGTGACGGCGGGTCCGCCGCCCTGGAATGGCACGTGCAGGAACTTGGTGCCTGTCGCTCGCTCGACGATTTCGGTGACGAACTCGAACGGGGTGCTCGGCAGGACGCCGATCTTGATCTCGCCCGGCTTGGCCTTGGCCTGGGCGATGACCTCCTTGAAGTCCAGCTTGCCCAGCGGACTGTCGCTTCGCACGACCCAGCTCACGGGCGTGTAGTTGATGCCGGTGAGCGGCGAGAAGCTGTCCTGGTTGAAGTCGCCGCTGCGATACAGAAAGTCGAGGATCAGGAACGGATTGGCGACGACGCCGACCGAGTAGCCGTCGGCCGGTGCGCTCTTGGCCATGTAGGTATGACCGATCAGGCCTGCCCCACCGACCCGGTTCTGTACCCGGAAGCTGTGGTGCAGCATACGTTCCGACTCTTGCGCCAGGATGCGCGCGGTCACGTCCACGCCGCCGCCGGCCGGGAACGGCACGACGAGTTCGATCGGGCGGACGGGGTAGTCGCCCGGCGGCTTCGGCAGGCCCGGCGCGGTTTGGGCGGCAGCGCTGCGAGCCGCCAGCGCGGCACCGAGGCCCACGCCGGATAGCAGCAAGTCCCGTCGGTTCACGGCAGCCTCCCATTTTATCGTTGCACGCATCCAAGGCGCCGCACTTGCCGCTGTCAAGCCGATGCGCTGCCGCATCGGCCAGCCGTTTGTCGTTGGTGCCGGCTGGCCCGCGTCGCGCGGCCTCCGCCCCTTGACAGGATCGGCACGCGAGCCGGTTATGAGCCGTTCGCTGATGCAGAAGCCCGAGAGGGCCGGCAGGGAGGGCAGCGTCACGGTCAGCCAACAGCCGCGCCGCACCACCGCGCCAAGGATCGATGCCGGCTCCTATCCGGCGCTGTTGTCGCCGATCAGCCTTTGCACCCATCGGCTCCGCAACCGCGTGATGCACGCCTCCATGACCACGGAGTTGTCAGAAGGGCGGCGCGTGACGGATGCGCTGATCCAATATCACGTTAGCCGCGCGGCAGGGGGTGCCGCCATCACCGTGTCGGAACCGCTGGGCATGGCGCCGCACCAGCGCGAGCTGATGCGGCCGCAGGTCGTCCCCGAGGCGCTCGACGGGTTCCGCCGCTGGGCCGACGCCGTGGAGGGCCAAGACTGCCGGCTGATTGGCCAGATCCAGGATTCCGGGCGCGGGCGCCACTATACTGGCCGCACGCATGACGCCGTGGGCGCCTCCGCCCTGCCGGACGACCTCAGCTGGACCGTGCCGCACGCCCTGCACGCCGACGAGATCAGGGCGCTGGTCGCGGAGTTCGCCGCCTCGGCACGCCTGCTGCAAGCGTGCGGGTTCAGCGGGGTGGAGCTGTCGGCCGGGCACGGACACCTGTTCCATCAGTTCCTATCGCCCTGGTCCAACCGGCGGCAGGACGCCTATGGCGGCGATTGGCCCGGCCGCACCCGGTTGGTCGCTGAGATCGTGACCGCGGTTCGCCAGCTTTGCGGCAACGCTTTCATCATCGGCCTCAAGCTGCCGGGAGAGGACGGGGTGCCCGGAGGCGTCGGGATGGCGGAGGCGGGGATCATCACCGAGTTGCTGACCCGGTCGGGCGAGGCCAGCTACGTCTGCTTCTGCCAGGGTGCGCATGCGAACTCGCTCGAGATGCACCTGCCGGACCGTTACGGCGATCGCCTGCCGTATCTCGACATCACCAAGGCGCTGCGGCCGTTCGCGTCCGGCGTTCCGGTCGTGGCGCTGGGCCGCATCACCGACCCGGCGGAAGGCGAGGCGATCTTGCGTCGCGGCGACGCCGAGATGATCGGGTTGGGCCGGGCCATGGTGGCTGATCCCGCCTGGTTGAATAAGGCGTCCAGCAACCGCGCGCACGACATCCGCTACTGCATCTCGTGCAACACCTGCTGGGGCACGATCATCGCGCATCACCGGCCGATCGCCTGCGTGAACAACCCGCGCGTCGGCCGGGCCGACGAGGCCGATTTTTGGCCGGCTCCGGCCGCCACACCCCGGCGCGTGGTGGTCGTCGGCGCGGGCGTCGCGGGGCTGGAGGCCGCGTGGGTCGCGGCCGCGCGCGGGCATGAGGTGACGGTGTTCGGCGCCTCGGGCGAAGTCGGCGGCAAGGCACGGGGGCGCGCGGCGTTGCCGGGCGGGGAGACGGTGACCAGCATCTACGACTACCAGCACGCCGCCGCCCTGCGCGCCGGTGCCCGGTTCCGGCTGGGCGAGACCGCAACCGCGGACGACGTGATCGCGCTCCGGCCCTGCGCCGTCATCCTGGCCTGCGGCTCCAGCATGATCCGCCCCGACTGGCTGCCGGAGGCCGAGGCCGACAGCGTGCCCGACCTGCGGGCGGCGATGGCGGGCATTGTGCACCGGAGGAGCCGCCAGCCCGGCACGGCCGTGGTGTTCGACGCCGACCATTCTGAGGCGACCTATGCCGCCGTGGAAGCGCTGCAGGCGCAGTTCGACCGGGTCGTGATCCTGACCCCGCGCGACACCATCGCGACCGAGATGCAGCTCGTGACCCGGCAAGGCGTGCTGCGCCGGATGGCGGGGTTGCGGGTCACGGTTATCCCGCTCTCCGTCCCGGTCTGGACCGACGGCGTTGAGCACGGGGTGCTCACCTACGAGAACGTCTATACCGGCGACTGCAACACCATTCCGGACATTGCGTTGCTTGCCTATGCCACGCCGCGGCGGCCCAACGATGCCCTGATGCGCCCCTTGCAGGAGGCCGGTATCGAGGTGCATCGGGTCGGCGACTGCCAGTCCGGCGCGGAGCTGCTGGCCGCCACGGCGACCGGGCACGCGGCGGGCAACCTGGTTTGATCGTCTGCAGGGAATAGAGAATGCACAGTGTCGCCTCGGTCATCGTGGACATGTTGCGGGATGCCGGGGTGGACCGGGTGTTCAGCGTCTCGGGGGAGAGCTACCTCGCCTCGCTCGACGAGCTGGAGCGGCGCAACGCGATCGAGGTCGTCACCTGCCGGCACGAGGGCGGGGCGGGGATGATGGCGCTGGCCGACGCCAAGCTCACCGGGCGGCTGGGTGTGGCAATGGTGAGCCGCGGGCCGGGCGCGACCAATGCGGCGATCAGCCTGCATGCGGCGCAGCACGACGCCGCACCGCTGCTGCTGCTGGTGGGCCAGGTCGAGAAGGCGCACCTGCGGCGGGACGCGTTCCAGGAGATCGACTACGCGAAGTTCTTCGCCGGCACCGCCAAGTTCACGGCCGAGCTGTCCGAGCCGAGCCGGGTGGCGGATGTGATGTCGCGCGCGATCCATGCCGCGACCTCCGGCACGCCGGGGCCGGTGGTGGTCGCGCTTCCGGAGGACGTGCTGGGCGAGATGGTGGAGGTGGCGGCACCCCGCGCGCACCGGCTGCAGCCGGGCGGGCCTGGGGCGGAGCAGATGTCCGAGGTGCTGGGTTGGCTCGGTGCCGCCGAGCGGCCGCTAATCATCGCCGGCGGCGAGCTGGCCGATGCACAGGGCCGGGCCGCGCTGCTGGCGGCCGCCGAGGCCTGGCAGGTGCCGGTGATGACCAGCTTCCGCCGGCACGACCTGTTCCCGAACCAGCACGCGCTGTTTGCCGGCGAACTCGGCTTCTTCAACACGCCGGAGCAGATGGCCCGGCTGCAGAACACCGATCTGATCCTGGCCGTCGGCACCCGCCTGGGCGACCTCACCACCCACGGCTAGACCTTCCCCGCCTCGCCGCAGCCGCCGCAGCGCATGGTCCACGTCCTGCGCGACCCGGCGATGCTCGGCACCAACTACGCGCCCGACCTGGCGCTGGCCTGCTCGGCCCGGCTGTTCCTGGACGCGCTGACCGGGGCGGCGCCCGCGACCCGGCCGGAGCGCGGCGCCTGGAACCGCGACCTGCGGCACCTGCTCTCGGCCGTGACGACCTGGGTGCCGAAGACCGCGCCGGATGGGGTGGTGTACGGCAACGTGATCGCCGAGGTGTCCCGCCACCTCGCACCCGACGCGATCGTGGCGATGGACGCCGGGATCTCGGCCGGGCTGATGTACCGGTATCATGCCTGGACGCCGCCGCAGATCCTTCTGACGCCGATCACCGGCACGATGGGCTGGGGCATGCCGGCCGCGGTGGCCGCCGCGATGCGCCATCCGGAGCGCCAGGTGGTGTGCATGATCGGCGATGGCGGGATGCTGATGGGCGGCATGGAGCTGGCGGCGGCGGCCCAGCGCAAGCTGCCGATCCTGATCATCCTGGCCAACAACGCCAGCTACGGCGCCATCCGGCTCAACCTGGACCGCGCCTACCCAGGCCGCACCACCGCGACCGAGCTGCACAACCCCGATTTCATCACGCTGGCCAGCGCGTTCGGCTGCCGCACCTTCAGCATCGAGGCCGAGGACCAGGTCGCACCTGTCCTGGCCCAGGCCTTCGCCGAACGCAGCCTGACCTTCGTCGAGGTGAAGACCAGCCTGTCCGTAGCACTGTCGCCACGACCTGCCTGATCGACGCTGCTGACCGGTATAACGGTCCGCAGCAATCCGGCGAAAGCGATAATGAGAGCATGCAAAGCCGTGGGGGGGGGTGATCACGCCGCTGCTGTCGCTGTGTGGTCGTCGTTCGCGGGCCGGAAGCCCGCATAGCGCCGACGGAAGGCGTCCTCGAGCGTGTCGTTCAGCACCGCCGTACGCACGTCGAGGAAGGGCTGCACCGTGGCTCTGCTCCAGCGCATCTGCTGGGCCTTGTTCATGCGCCAGGCGA
>JBBSIT010000144.1:0-8110 GCA_038231995.1 Acetobacterales bacterium
AGCGCGATCAGCGAGCTGGTGAACGGCGTGAACTTCACCCCGATGATGTCGGGCAGGGCGTAATGGACCCAGATGAGCTGCACGATGATCGGCGTGTTGCGCCCGAACTCGATGAACAGCCGGGCGGGGTAGGACAGGAAGCGTTGGCCCGACAGCACGGCGATGCAGGCCACCAGCCCGACGACCATGGAGACCAGCATCGCCAGCACCGATAGCAAGATCGTCATGCCGATGCCGGACAGCAGCGGGTCGCGATACTCCCAGAGTAGGCGGAGGCCGCGCACCCTGGCGGGCCGCCACCTCTCCGACAGCGACGTCCGGCTCAGGTAGCTCTCGTACAGCTCCTTCGCGCGATTGTTGGCCAGCGCCCAATGTGAGAAATTATCCGCAAGTCTTTCCAGGTGGGATCGCCGTAGCGGATCGCCCAGCCGTTCGGCTGGTTGCTGAAGTCGCTGTCGAAGGCGACGGTCGCCCAGTTGTGGCCGGGTGCCTGCAACCACCAGCGGATGGTGATGCCGTTGGCGAAGGCGGCGTCGGCGTCGCCGCGGCGCACCGTCTCGAATAGTTGGATGTCGGTCTGGGTCGCGAGCGAGAGCAGCTTCGCCTTCGGGAAGATGTGCTTCGCCATCTCGTAGTCGCGGCTGCCGGCGACGGCGGCGAGCGTCACGCCCTCCTGATTGAAGTCCTCGGGCTTGCTGAACTTCTTCGGATTGCCCGCGGCGATCACCGCGTTCATGCCCTTGGCGGAGAAGGGCAGGATGTAGTCGATCTCCATCGCGCGGGGCGCGTTGTAGAGCAGGCTGGCGCCGAACAGGTCGCAGTCGCCGCGGTTCAACGCCAGGATCACGGTCGACCACGACACCTCGACCGGCTCGACCTCCACCTTCATCCAGGCCGCGAGCTCGTTCACGAGGTCCACGAACACGCCGTTCCACTGCCCGGTCCGGCTGTCCTTGTAGCTGTCGGGCGTGACCTGCGCGTAGCAGACCTTCATCGACCCCTCGCTCTTGACCTTGGCCAGCATACTGCCCGCGGGCTGTGCGCCGGCGGTCTCGGGGAGGAGGACGGGGGAGAGCATCAAGCCGAGGCAGAGCGCGATCCGACGCATAGCGGGTCTCCGGGCAGGGCTAACGCATGAGAAGCCTTGAGTTGAAGAGGATCGTGGGGCGCTTACCAACACGCCACTGCCGGCATTCAGATATCGGCTTTCGCATCGCCCTTAGCGTGCTCTTCAGAGCGGGCTGAGCTACCGAGACGATCTCATGCGTTAGCCCTGAGTCTCCGGGGGCTAGGTGGTTAGGCGGCAGGACGAGCCTCGGCGGCGAGGGCTCGGGGGCGGACCATGCGCTCGGCGCTGCCCAGCGAGTCCGGCTTCAGCAGGCCGAGCCCCGCCGCGACCTGCCACCAGACGTGGTCGGCGTGTCGCACGATCAAGCATTCCGCGCTGACGCCGATATGCTGTCCCTCCAGGGAGTGGCCGAGCGCGATGTGGGCGATCTCCTCGGGCAGGCCCACCATTAAGCAGGCATGCGCGCCGAACACGGAGTGGCGCAGCGTCGGGTGGCCGGTGGCGGAGGGGTCGGCGGCCCACCGCGCGACATTCGAGGGGTCGAACTCGTATGGCTTTCCGACATCGTGGCAGAGCGCTCCGGTCAGCACTATGTCGAGGTCGATCACTGCCTGCGGCCGTGTCGCACGGAACTCCTCCGCGATGCGCAGCGCGAGGTGTGCGACGCCGCGCAGATGGTCGGCCCGGGTACCGCGCTTCAGCACCGACACGCCGGGGTTGCCATCCGGCGGGATGTCGGCGATGCGGGCGAAGTCCGAGCATGAGAGCGCGTAGGCCCAGGCCTCCACCGCCTTGCTGCGCAGGTCCGGGTCCTTGATGTCGGCGAGCTCGGGCAAGTCCTCGGCAATCCCCCGCCGCAACGCATCGTCAACGGCGCGTCGGGGGGTCACGAAGCGGTAGGGCATCGCCGATCCTCGTGCTGAGTGGGAAAACGCTACGGGCCGGCGGCTCTCCGCTGCAAGTTGAAAACCTGATGGTTTCCATTCAGAAAGCCGATGATGTTCCGCAGCCTCGCCGCGCTGGAAGCATTTTACTGGGTCGTGCGCCTGGGCAGCTTCAGCGCCGCCGCCGACCGGCTGCACGTACCCCAGCCCACCATCTCCAGCCGGATCAGCGAGATGGAACGCCGGGTCGGGCGAAGGCTGCTGGACCGCGTGGGGCATGGGGTGCGCCCGACGCCGCACGGGGCGGCCGCCTTCGACTACGCGGGCCGCATCATCGGGCTGGTGTAGGACCTGGAGGGAAGGCTGCGCTCCGGCGGGCCGCTGCGGGGTGTGCTGCGTCTCGGCACCTCGGACGGGTTCGCGCTGGTGTGCCTGGGCGACCTGCTTAAGATGCTGGCACGGGCGCAGCCGGAGATGCGGGTGGCGGTCACGGTCGGCAACAGCCGCATGCTGGAGCAGCGCCTGCGCGATGAGGATCTCGACCTCACCATCCTGTCGCAATACGGGGAGAGGCAGGACGTGCGCAGCCAGGTGTTGGGCGAGCAGGAGGTAGCCTGGGTCGGGAGCCCGCAGCTCGACTTCCCGCCGGGGCTCGTGCCGGCGGCCCTGCCGGGCTACCAGATCTTCAGCAATCCGCCGCCGTCGCACCTGTTCTCCGTGCTGATGGACTGGTTCGACGCCTGCGAGCTCGGGGCGCCGACGGTGTCGAGCTGCGACAGCGTGGCCGTGATCGCGAGCCTGTTGGAGGAGGGGGCGGGGATCAGCATCCTGCCGGTCTGCATCGTGCGCGACGCGCTGGAGGCGGGGCGGCTGCTGCGGCTGGATGTGCCATCGCCGCCGAAGCAGCGTATCGTCGCGGCCTGGACATCAGGGCGGGAGCCGCAGGGCATCCCGGAGGTGATCCACATGGTGCGGGCGGTGGCCGAAGCGACGTGGTTCCTGGCCTGAACGAAGGAACGGGTAGATGGCAATGACCCCCTATGACCGGCTTCTCGCACTCGGCATCACACTGCCCGCCCCGCCGCCGCCCATTGCGAATTTCGTGCCCTGCGTGCAGGAAGGCGGGCTGCTGTTCCTGTCCGGCCAGGGGCCGATCGAGCCCGACGGCGCCGCCCATACTGGCAAGGTCGGGGCCGGGGTGACGGTCGAGGAGGCCTGCCGCCACGCCAGGCTGACCGGGATCAACCTGCTCGCGGTGATACATGCGGCGCTGGGCGACCTGGGCCGGGTGCGGCGTATCGTGAAGCTCCTGGGCATGGTGAACGCAGCTCCCGATTTCACGCAGCATCCGGCTGTCCTTAATGGCTGCTCGGACCTGTTCGTCGAGGTGTTCGGGGAGGCCGGCCGCCACGCGCGTTCCGCGGTCGGCTTCGTCTCCCTGCCAATGGGCATCACCGTGGAGATCGAAGCCATCGTGGCGGTGGAATGAGCCTGCGTTGACCCCGCCGGGTGCCCGCCGTAGCGTTCTTGCATGAGCGGAACCGACATGCGTGCCGAGCTGGGTCTGCGGCCGGTGGTCAACGTGTCCGGCACGATGACCGCGCTCGGCGCCTCGATCGTAGTGCCGGAGGCGGTGCGCGCGGTCGTCGGCATCCTGCCGCAGTTCGTCGAGGTGAACGACCTGCAGCGCAGGGCGAGCGCCGTCATCGCGCGGCTTTGCGACAGCGAGGCCGGGTTCGTCACCGCCTCCGCCGCCGCAGGGATCACGCTGGCGATCGCGGGCTGCATGACGGGCGCGGACCTGGCCCGGATCGAGCGGCTGCCCGACGCGCAGGGGCTGCGGGACGAAGTGGCCGTTCAGCTCGGCCACCTCGTGGGCTACGGCGCGCCGATCGATCAGTGCATCCGGCTGGCGGGCGCCCGCGTGGTCCCAGTGGGGCAGGCGACCGACGCGCGTCCCTATCAACTGGCCGGGGCGATCGGGCCGCGCACGGCGGCAGTGCTGTACGTCGTCTCCCACCACACCGTGCAGTACGGGCAGCTGACTCTGGAGGAGGTGGCGGAGATCGCGCACGCGGCCGACGTGCCGGTCATCGTGGACGCGGCGTCGGAATACGACCTGCGCGGCTTCCTAGCGCGCGGCGCCGACGTCGCGATCTACAGCGCACACAAGTTCCTGGGCGGGCCGACGGCCGGGATCGTCGCCGGCAGCAAGGCGCTGGTGCGCGCCGCCTTCCTGCAGAACATGGGTATCGGACGCGGCATGAAGGTCGGCAAGGAGGGGGTCGCCGGCACCATCGCGGCGCTGGAGGCGTGGGAGACGCGGGACCACTCGGCGGTGCGCGCGCGGGAGGCCGCCCACCTGCGCCTCTGGCAAGAGCGGCTCGTCCGCTGGCCCGGCATCGCCGCCCACATCGTGCCTGATCCCACGGCCAACCCGTTGAGCCGGCTTGAAGTGCGGATCGACCCGGCACAGGCTCGCATCACCGCGTGGGACCTGGCCGACGCGCTGGCCGCGGGCAGCCCGCCGGTGATCGTGCGCGACCACGAGATCGAGCTCGGCCTGTTCCTCCTCGATCCCTGCAACCTGCATCCCGGGGAGGAGCAGGTGGTGGCCGACCGGCTGGACGAGGAGCTGGAGCGCGCGCGGGGGACGAACGCCCCCGCCGCCACCGGCATCGCCGACCGCCGCCGCCGCCGCTTCGACGGGCTGCTGCGCTGGCCCGACTGACCGCACGCCATTCCAGGAAAGGGGAAACCGGCATGACCACCGATCCGAACGCGAGGCGCACCTTGCTGAAGCTGGGCGCGGGCGGGCTCGCCATCACCGCGGCCGCGACCCTGGACGCGACGCGGGCGGCGGCGCAATCCGCGCCGAACAGCCTGCTGCGCAAGGTGCTCGACCGCGGCCGCCTGCTGCTCGGCACCGGCAGCACCAACGCACCCTGGCACTTCGAGGACGACAAGGGCCAGCTCACCGGCATGGACATCGCCCTGGGCCGCATCCTGGCCAAGGCGCTGTTCGACGACGAGACGAAGATCGACTTCGTCCGCCAGGACCCGGCGGCGCGGATCCCGAACATCACCACGGGGAAGGTGGATATCACGATCCAGTTCATGACGATCTCCGCCCAGCGGGCGCAGCTGATCGCCTTCAGCCGTCCCTACTACATCGAGGGAATCGCCCTGCTCGCCCGCCCGGACGCGGAGGTGAAGACCTTCGACCAGCTGCTGGCCGGCGGGGCAAAGACGCGCGTGTCCATCCTGCAGAACGTGGACGCCGAGCACACGGTCCATGTCGTGCTGCCGCAGGCGCAGGTGATGCAGGTCGACACCCAGGCCAACGTGGTGCAGGCGCTGGAGAGCCGGCGCGTCGACGCCGCCGCCGTGGACCTGTCCACCGTGCGCTGGATGGTGAAGCAGAATGCTGGCCGCTACGCCGATGCGGGCAAGGCCTGGTCCAGCCAGCTCTACGGCGCGGGCATGCGGCAGGGCGATCCCGACTGGCTGCAGTTCGTGAACACGGTGTTCAGCGTGGCGATGTACGGCCACCAGACCGCGATCTACGACGACGCGTTCCGCTCCTTCTTCGGGCAGGAGCCGCCGCAGCGCAGGCCGGGCTTCCCGTCAATTTGAGAGGCCGTCTGAAAGGTTGGACTACCATCTCAACTTCACCCTGGTCTGGCGGCATTTCGGCCGGCTGTCCTGGGGACTGCTGACCAGCCTGGAACTCGCGCTGCTGGCCATCCTGGTCGGCACCGTGCTGGGATTGGCGCTGGCGCTGGTCCACGTCTCGGGCCCGCGCTGGGCGCGGCTTCTGGTGACGGCCTATGTCGAGGCGGTCCGCAACATCCCCCTCTTGCTGCTCGTCTACCTGGTGTTCTATGGCATCCCCAGCGTCGTGCGGGTGGACTACACGGCCACGACCAGCTTCGTCGTCACCCTGTCGCTGTATGCCGCCGCCTACCTGGTCGAGGTGTTCCGTGCCGGGCTGCTGGCGGTGGGGCACGGGCTGCAGGACGCCGGGCGCGCGATTGGGCTGACGGCGTGGCAGCGGCTGCTGTACGTGCGGCTGCCGGTGATGATCCGCATCGTGCTGCCGTCACTGTCCAACACCTTCGTGTCGCTGTTCAAGGACACCTCGGTCGCCTCGGTGCTGGCGGTGCCAGAGCTGACCTACGGCGCGCAGTGGATCAACTTCAACACGTTCCGCATCGTCGAGGTCTACTTGGTTGTGACCCCGGTGTACGTGGTCACGGGCTATGCCATCCTGTTCTTGCTGCGCCGCGTAGAGCGGCAGCTGGCGTTACGATGAGGGCATTGGAGGCGGTCTGGGCCTCGGTCCCCTCGCTGCTACGGGGTCTGGGCGTCACGCTGGAGGTGGCGGGGCTGGTCGTGGTACTCGGCCTCGTGCTGGGACTGCTGCTCGGGATGGCGCTGGCCTACGGGCCTCGCTTGATCGCCTGGCCGGTGCGGGCGATGGTCGACGTAATCCGCGGGATCCCGATGCTCGTGCTGATTTTCTTCGTATACTACGTGCTGCCCGCGACCGGCATCGACCTCGGCAGCTTCGCAACGGCCGTGACGGCGCTGACCTTGTTCTCGGCGTCGCAGGTCGCGGAGATCGCGCGCGGCGCGCTGGGCTCCGTGCATCGGGGGCAGGTCGAGGCCGGGCGGGCGACCGGGCTGCGCTTCCCGCAGGTGCTGGTCTGGGTCGTCGCCCCGCAGGCCGTGCGCCGCTTCCTGCCGCCCTGGCTCAACAGCGTCACCGACACGGTGAAGGGCAGCGCCCTGGTATCGCTGGTGGGGATCGTCGACCTGATGCAGTCCATCCAGCAGGTGATCGGCCGCACCTACGAGCCGATGCCGCTGTACATCACCGGCGCGCTCATCTACTTCGCGATCAATTACACGCTGTCCTCGGGCAGCCGCGCGCTGGAGGCGAGGTTCAGCCATGTCCGCGACTGACGACCCGGACCTGGTGCGGATCGAGGGCGTGCGCAAGGCGTTTGGCGCCACCCGCGTGCTGGACGGCGTGGACATGACGGTGCGACGGGGAGAGGTGGTGACGATCATCGGCCCGTCCGGCGGCGGCAAGACCACCCTGCTGCGCTGCGTGAACGCGCTGGAGACCTATGACGCGGGCTCGATCCGGCTTGATGGGGCCGAGGTCGGCTATGCCGGCGAAGGGGCAAGGCGGCGGCCCCGGCGGGACCGCGAGCTGGCGCGGCTGCGGGCCGAGGCGGGCATGGTGTTCCAGCTCTTCTACCTGTTCCCGCACTTGACCGCGGCGGAGAACGTGATGCTGGGCCTGCGCCGGGTGCGCGGCCTTCCGGCGGAGGAGGCGCGGGCGCGCGCCATACACTGGCTGGAACGGGTGGGCCTCACGGACCGCGCCGGGCACCTGCCGTCCCAGCTCTCGGGCGGGCAGCAGCAGCGCGTCGGCATCGCCCGCGCCGTCGCGATGCAGCCCAAGCTGCTGCTGCTGGACGAGATCACCTCGTCGCTCGATCCGGAGCTGGTGGGCGAGGTGCTGGCCGTGGTGCGGCGCCTCGCGGAGGAGGGCATGACCATGCTTGTCGTGACCCATGAGATGGCCTTCGCGCGCGAGGTCAGCGATCAGGTCGTATTCATGGAGAGCGGCCGCATCCTGGAACGTGGCCCGCCCGATAGCGTCATGCGCGACCCCAGCCACGAGCGGTTGCGCGCTTTCCTGTCGCGGACGCGGTCGCCCGCTTGACAGTTCCCTACGCCCCCGGGGGTGTTGCCTCGGCATAGTGGCAGGCGACGGTCCGTCCATCGGCCAGCACTCTCGGCGCCGGATCGACCGCAGTGCATTGCACCGTGGCACGCGGGCTGAAGCGGCATCCCTTCGGGAGAGGCTCTTGGCTCCAACGGCCCAACATCAGTCGGTGTCGGAAAAGCTTTTCCTTGGTGAGCGCTCCGCCTTGGTCTAGCTTCTCATACCAATCCGCGCTGAGCCCGACTCTCATAGGCCTTCCCACCGCCCCGAATGTTCGATGCGGTTGCGGCGATTCGCGCGGGAGGGCTAAATGGGAGCGCCACTGACGATCACACGAGAGGACCACACAGCGGCAGCGCTTCGGCGCTTTGCTGGCCGGTGCCAGGATGCGGCTCAGGTCCGCCGGGTCCTGGC
>JBBSIT010000145.1:0-8083 GCA_038231995.1 Acetobacterales bacterium
CGCCCGCACGCCCGGCCTGCTCGTGCTGAGCGCCAGCCGCTCCGAACCGCCCGACCCCGCGCTCTGGCAGTCCGCCGAGGAGATCGGGAGCCTGGTCCGCGCCCGCGGCGGGGTTACGGCGGAGACGTATCGCGTCTACCGTGTCGTCCCGCGCGATGGGGCGTCCATCCGCGTATTGCCCCAGCGACGGAGGGACTAGCTTGCTGACCCCGACTGCCGACGACGTCGCGGCCGCGCACGCGCGCATCGCATCCCGGATCGTCCGCACACCGATGCTGCGCAATCCCCTGCTGGACGAGCGCACGGGCGGCACGATCCTGCTCAAGCCGGAGTCGCTGCAGCGCACCGGCAGCTTCAAGCTGCGCGGCGCCACCAACGCGATCCTGCAGCTCTCCGACGCGCAGCGCCGGGCCGGCGTCGTCACCCACTCGTCGGGCAACCATGGCCAGGCGACCGCCTGCGCCGGCGCATCGGTCGGCGCCGCCGTCACCGTGTACATGCCGGCCGACGCGCCGCGCATCAAGGTCGAGAGCACGCGGCGGTGGGGCGCCACGATCGTGCATTACGACCGGCGGACCGACAATCGCGAGGCGCTGACCGCCGCCTTCGCGGCCAAGACCGGCGCCGTCCTCGTCCCGCCCTACGACCATCCGCACGTGATCGCCGGGCAGGGGACGCTGGGGCGCGAATTGGCGCAGGACGCGGCCGATGCCGGGCTGCGGATGGACAGCCTGCTCGTCTGCACCGGAGGCGGCGGCATGATCGCCGGCTGCGCCCTGGCCGTCGAGGGCGCATCGCCCGGCACGCGCGTGTTCGCGGTGGAGCCGGAGGATTGGGACGACACCGCCCGCTCGCTGCGGGCCGGCGAGCGCGTCGTGAACCTCCCGGGCGGCTCGCAGCTCTGTGACGCGCTGCTGGCGCCCACGCCGGGAGAGATAACTTTCGCGGTCAATAAAAAGCATTTGGCAGGCGGTGTTGCCGTCTCAGACGAGGAAGTGCTCGCGGCGATGGCGTTCGCCTTCAGCCACCTCAAGCTCGTGGTCGAGCCCGGCGGCGCCGTCTGTCTCGCGGCCCTGCTGTCCGGCCGTTTCGACGCAGGCGGCCAGGTGGTCGGCGCCGTGCTCAGCGGCGGCAACGTGGACCCGGCCGTATTCACCCGCGCACTGGCCGCCTAGATGTAATTGCCCGGCTCAGCCGCCCCTGCCTCGGCGAGCAGCTTGACGTGCCCGTTGAACCTTGGGTACGGCGTCGTCCGCCGCACGCAACTGCACCAGGAGACCGAGATGGCCAACGACTTCCTCGACGACCGCCGGGCCGGCCTGGAGGAGGCGTTCTTCGCCCACCAGAACGAACTGCTTCGGCAGAAGCTGCGCGATGCCGACGCGCACAAGGCGACGCGGGAGGCGCTGGCGGCCGCGTCCGGCATCCGGGACGACGCGGTGCTGGACAGGCTGATCGGCCTCGGTCTCGGCAGCGAGACGGTGGCGGCGCTCTCCCTCGTGCCGCTGGTCGCCGTCGCCTGGGCGGACGGCGAGATCAGCGACAAGGAACGCGCCACGGTCCTCTCCGGCGCCGAGTCCGCCGGCATGAGCCGCACGGAGGCGGGCTACGCCGTGCTGGAGCGCTGGCTGCGGACGAAGCCGGAGGCTGGCCTGCTCGACACCTGGAAGGGCTACGTGTGCGCGCTCTCGGCGACGATGGGCGCCGACGCCAAGCAGGCGCTCCGGTCGCAGCTCCTGGGCCGCGCCAGGACCGTGGCGGAGGCGACCGGGGGCGTGCTCGGCTTCGGCAAGCGGGTGTCCGCCTCGGAGCAGGCCGTGCTGGACGACCTGGACCGCGCCTTCACGGCCTGATGTCGGCGGGCAGGTGACCGACGGCATGATGCGCACCCAAGTCGGCATCGTCGGCGCCGGTCCTGCAGGGCTGATGCTGTCGCACCTGCTGCACCTGCAGGGCATCGAGAGCGTCGTCGTCGAGAGCCGCTCACGCGAGGCGATCGAGTCGACCATCCGCGCCGGCGTGCTCGAGCAGTGCACGGTGGACCTCATGATGCAGACCGGCGTCGGCGAGCGCCTGAAGCGCGAGGGGTTCGAGCACCACGGCTTCGAGCTGCGCGTGGACGGCCGCGGCCACCGCATCGACCTGAACGACCTCACTGGCGGCAAGGGCGTCACGGTCTATGCCCAGCACGAGGTCCTGAAGGACCTGATCGCAGCACGCCTCGCGGCCGGAGCCGCCATCGCCTTCGAGGCCCGCGACACCAGCGTGCACGACGTCGGCAGCGACCCGGTGATCCGCTACACTGACCGGGGCGGCCGGGCGCAGGCGCTGCGCTGCGACGTGATCGCCGGGTGCGACGGCTCCTACGGCGTCTGCCGACAGGCGATCCCGGAGTCGGTCCGCCGCGAATACCTCCGCATCTATCCGTTCGGCTGGTTCGGCATCCTGGCCAAGGCGCCGCCCTCCTCGGACGAGCTGATCTACGCCCGGCACGACCGCGGCTTCGCGCTCATCAGCACCCGCTCGCAGACCGTGCAGCGCATGTATTTCCAGTGCGACCCGAACGATCGCACGGACAACTGGTCCGATGACCGGATCTGGGCGGAGCTGCAGAGCCGGGTCGCGGGCGACGGCTTCCGGCTGCGGGAAGGCGAGATCTTCCAGCGGAACATCGTGCCGATGCGCTCCTTCGTCTGCGAGCCGATGCAGCACGGCAAGCTGTTCATCGCGGGCGACGCCGCCCACACGGTGCCGCCCACGGGCGCCAAGGGGCTGAACCTCGCGGTGGCCGACGTCGTCGTGCTGTCCCGCGCGCTGACGGATCATGTCCGGCGGGGCGCCTCGGAGGGGTTGCAGGAGTACTCGGCCACGGCGGTGCGCCGGGTCTGGCGGGCGCAGCACTTCTCCTGGTGGTTCACCTCCCTCATGCACCGGTTCGACGACGTGAGCGAGTTCGACCAGCGCCGGCAACGGGCGGAGCTCGACATGATCCTGCAGTCCCGCGCCGCCGCCCAGGTGCTCGCGGAGAACTATGTCGGGCTGCCGTTGGGATAGCGCGACCGCGCGCGTCCCCCAGCTTCCGATCGAATTGGGATCTTTTCCCTTGCGGAATCGCACGGTGCATGTTAATCAAAATTTAGACGAATCTCATAGGCAGGTAAGACTCATGTCCATCCGGACCACCCTGGCCGCAGCCGCGTTGATCGGCAGCCTGTCCGCCGCAGCGCCCGCGAGCGCCGCCGTGTTCGACTTTCTCGCCGAGGCCAATCTGCACGAGGCCGGGTACAAGCCCTACACCCTCACGCGCGACGGCATTACGGTGACTGCCCGCGGCTTCTTCGGCTCAAGCGAGGTGTTCGCCTATCTCGACGCCGGCGACGCCGGCCTGGGCGTCTGCAAGGTGCTGAGCGGCAGCCAGTGCAACCCGTCGAACGACGACAACGTCACCTCGGGCGAGCGGCTGAACCTGACCTTCGGTCGCGTGGTCAGCATCACCAACACCTTCTTCCGCGCCGACGGCCACATCCCGACCTTCGACACCGGCGACCGGGTGAACATCGCCGTTGACGGCGCCCTGATGTCGGGCATCCAGATTCCGCAGGTCGGCGGCAACTACGCCGTGACGCTGACAGGCCGGTCATTCGATTACAGCTACAACAACGAGCAGTTCTACATCTCCGCAGTCACGGCGCAGGCGGTGCCGGAGCCGGCGAGCCTGGCTCTGCTCGGCGCCGGCATGCTCGGCTTGACCTTCGCGCGGCGCCGGCGGGCCTGATCGCAGCCGGGTTCATGACAAAACATGCAGCCCGGCAAACCGCCGCGTCCGGACTCCGTTCATGGATAGGAGCGCCCGCAGAAAGGGGCGCTCCTGGCCAGGAAAGGAGAACTCCATGTCAAGCACGATGAGCGGGACGTCCGGCGCCACCGCGACGAACGAGACCCAGGACCTGATCGCCTCCGACAAGGTCGAGGGCACGGCCGTTTACAACCAGGCCGGCGAGCGCCTGGGCACCGTGCATAATTTCATGGTCGATAAGCGCAGCGGCAAGGCGGCCTACGCCGTGATGAGCTTCGGCGGCTTCCTCGGCATCGGCGAGAGCTACCATCCCTTGCCGTGGCAGACCCTGACGTATGACACGGGCAAGGGCGGCTACGTGGTGAACCTCTCGCGCGAGCAGCTCGAGGGCGCGCCGCGCTACACCGCGTCCGACACGCCGGACTGGACGGACGCCTCCTATGGGCGCCGGGTCAGCGACTATTATGGAGTGCCCTATGGGATTCCGTTCGGAGGCATCTGACGCGGCACAGGCATGACGACCCTTAGGACGGGCGCCGCGATCATCGGCGCCGGGCAGGCGGGCGTGCCGCTGGCGCGCGCGCTGTCCGACGCCGGGCAGCAGGTGGCGCTGATCGAGCGGGCCAGCCTCGGCGGGTCCTGCGTCAACTGGGCTGCACGCCCAGCAAGGCCGTGATCGCCTCCGCCCGCCTCGCGGCGCAGGCCCGGCGCGCGGCCGAGTGGGGCGTGCGCATCCCGCACGTCGAGGTCGATTTCGCGGCCGTCATGGACCGCGCCCGCGGCCTCGTCGCCGAGGCGCGGCAGGAACTGGAGCGGGACCTGCAGCAGCAGGACGGCCTGCGCCTGTTCAGGGCCGAAGCGCGGCTGGACGGGCGCGAGGACGGATGCGTTCGCGTGCGCGCCGGCGACGACGTAATCCTGGCCGAGCGCGTGGTGCTGGATACCGGCACCCGCAGCCTCCGCCCGCGGGTGGACGGGCTGGACCAGGTACCCCTGATCGATTTGGAGAGCTGGATCGGCCTGCGCGAGCTGCCGCGCCGCCTGGTGTTTCTGGGCGGCGGCACCATCGCGCTGGAGATGGCGCAGGCCTTCCGCCGCTTCGGCGCGGAGGTGGCCATCGTCGAGCAAGGCTCCCAGCTCACCGAGCGCGAGGACCCGGACGTGGCGGAGGCGCTGCGTCAGGCGATGCTGCGCGAGGGTATCGAGGTCCATCTGAACTCCCGTGCGGAGCGCGCGGAGGCGGCCGGCGCCGGCGTGCGCCTGCACCTGCATGGCGGCGCCGCGGTCGAGGGCAGCCACCTCTTCCTGGCCGCCGGCCGGCAGCCGAACACGGACGCGCTCGGCCTGGACAGCGTGGGCGTGCGGCTCTCCGACAAGGGCATCGTCCAGGTGGACGAGCGCCTGGACACCGGCGCGGACGGCATCTGGGCCGCCGGCGACATCCGCGGCGGACCGCAATTCACCCATACCGCCTACGACGACTTCCGCATCCTGCGCTCCCGCTTCCTGGGCGACGGCGCCGAGACGACCCGGCGTGTCGTGCCTTACGCCATCTTCACCGAGCCCGAGTTGGGCCGGGTCGGCCTGTCCGAGACGGAGGCGCGGGCGGCCGGCAACCCGTTCCGCGTCGGCCGCTTCAACATGGCCAACAGCGGCAAGGCGCGAGAGCTCGGCCGTCCCGAGGGGTTTATCAAGGTGCTGGTCGGGCGGGATGGCCGCATCATCGGCGCCGCGGCGCTGTGCGAACAGGGCGCCGAGGTCGTGCAGCTCTTCGTGCAGCTCATCGCGGCGGAAGGCACGGCGCGGGAGATGCTTGAGGCCGTGCACATCCACCCCACCCCACCCTGGCCGAGGCCGCCAAGAACGCCGTCCGGAACGCCGTCGAGGAGTGACAAGCACATGGACACGGACGCCAACGCCCGCGCTGCCATCCAGGCCGCCGCCGAGCCGCTGCCGGACCTGGATGACCCCGCCTTCGCCGCGGCGTTCGACCGCTTCGCGTCCGCGCGCGTCGTCCTGCTGGGCGAGAGCACCCATGGCACGGCGGAGTTCTATCGCGCGCGGGCAGCCATCACCCGCCGCCTCATCGAGCGGAACGGCTTCCGCATCGTCGCACTGGAGGCGGATTGGCCCGACATGACGGCGGTGGACCGCTGGGCGCGCCGGGACGGCTCGGCGCCGGGCAGCGACGCTTTCGCGCGCTTTCCCCGATGGATGTGGCGCAACGAGGAGTTCGCCTGCTTCGCCGCCTGGCTTCGCCAGCACAACGCCGGCGTGGCGCAGACGGAGCGCACCGCCCTGCGCGGGCTGGACCTTTACAGCCTCGGCGCCTCGATCGGCGCGGTGCTGGACTACCTGGACCGCGAGGACCCGGCGTCCGCCGCCGCCGCCCGGCGCCGCTACGGCTGCCTCACCCCCTACCAGGACAGGCCCGCCCGCTACGGACGCGAGGCGGAGGAGGAGGGGCTGGCCCGCTGCGAGGAAGCGGTGGTGGCCGTGCTGCGCGGGCTGCTGGACCGGCGCCTGGCCGTCCATGGCCGCGAGGACCTGCTCGACGCGGTGGGCACCGCCCGCGTGGTGGCCGACGCCGAGGCCTATTACCGGGCCAGCTACCGCGGCAACCGCGAGGGCTGGAACCTGCGTGACCGGCACATGGCGCGGGTGCTGTCCGACTTGCTCGACAGGGGCGGCCCGGACGCGCGCGCCGTGGTCTGGGCGCATAACAGCCACGTGGGCGACGCCCGGGCGACCGAGATGGGCTGGGGCGGCCAGCTCACGCTCGGCCAGCTCTGCCGCGAGCGCTGGGGACCCCGCGCGGCCCTGATCGGCCTCTCGACGAGCACAGGAACCGCCGTGGCTGCCGACGACTGGGACGGCGAGGGCGCGTCCAGGCACGTCCGTCCGGCCACGCCCGGAAGCTGGGAGGCGCTGTGCGCCGGCGCCGCCCTGCTTTGCTCCCTGCTGGACCTGCGCGACCCGGCGCTGGCCGCGGCGCTGCCCGGCCGCCGGCTGGAGCGGGCCATCGGCGTCGTCTATCGCCCCGCCACCGAGCGGTGGAGCCACTATTTCGAGGCCGAGCTGCCCGGCCAGTTCGACGCCTGGACCTGGTTCGCCACGACCAAGGCCGTCACGCCCTTGCCCGCGCCCCCGCGGGAGAAGGGTGGGGCGGAAACCTGGCCCACTGGAGTGTAGCGGGCCGCGTCGCCCGGGGGCGCCTACCCCCGGGCAGCTAGCCGGCTACTCAGCCGCCTTCGGCGCAGAGACGTTGCCGGAGTCGTTCTTGTGCGCCCCCGTCTCCGCCGAGCCGTCCGTGTAGGTCGCCTCGCGCCGTTCGCCCGGGGCAGGCTTGCCCTCCATTGGCGGCAACGCCCGAGCGCGGGCCAGGTCGATGCCGGCACCCTCGGCCACGCGCCGGCCGTAGTCCGGGTCGCAGTGCCAGAAATGCCAGACCATGCGGAGCTGGATGCTCTCCGGGCAGGCCTTCATGTCGTCCACGAGGTTGGCGATCAGGTCTTCGCGCTCCCGGTCGTCGAAGGTGCGGTAGCGCTCGCCGGCCTGCTTATAGTCGTCCTGCGTGCGGCTGTTCTCGTAGCGGCCGAGATGCCCCTCGACCCAGGGGCGATACTCGTGCGCTGGCCGCGCCGCCTCGCGCAGGCCACCCATCGCGCTGGGCTCGTAGTTGACGTGCGGGTTCTCGCCGCCCTTGTCCACATACAGCGCCATCTGGCCATCGCGCTGGTTCGTCTGCGCCGCCACCTTGGGCGCGTTCACCGGCAGTTGCAGGTAGTTCGCCCCGACCCGGTGACGCTGGGTGTCGGACTAGGACAGGGTGCGGCCCTGCAGCATCTTGTCATCGGAGAAATCGACGCCGTCCACCAGCACGCCGGTGCCGAACGCCACTTGCTCCGTCTCGCCGAACACGTTGGCCGGGTTCTGGTCCAGCACCATGCGGCCGATAGCCCGCAGCGGGAACTTGTCCTCGGGCCAGCGCTTGGTGTCGTCCAGCGGATCGAAATCCAGCTCGTCATGCGGGTCATCCGTCATGAGCTGGACGCAGAACTCCCACTCCGGATGGTCGCCGCGGTCGATGGCCTCATAGAGGTCCTTGGTCGCGTGCCCGACGTCCTTGGCCTGGATCGCGGCCGCCTCGGGGCCGGTCAGGTTCTTCACCCCCTGCTTCGGCACCCAACTGAACTTAGCGAGATGGGCGACGCCCTCGTCGTTCACCAGCTTGTAGGTGTTGACGCTGGAGCCCTCCATCTGCCGGTAATTGGCCGGGATGCCCCA
>JBBSIT010000146.1:0-8074 GCA_038231995.1 Acetobacterales bacterium
CGGGCACGCAGGTGCAGCAGAACAAAGGTCGGAGTTGGCGTCCCACTCTACAGGTCTGAGTTTGCATTCTATTTTTGGTTCGGAAAGCGGTACAGATCGGCTGCCGTTCCGTCTTTGCCCGGGGATTTGCCCCGAGTGCGCCCCTGAAGCCCCGACGGGGGTGGCCGGGCGCTCCAGCCAATGCTCGCTCAGTCACGGCAATGTCGGGACGGCTGATTTTCTCACCCAGGGTTGACGCATTTATCGCGGCAACCTGACGAACCCTGGATTCGCTTAAGAGTTGAATTACAGGCACTTGCCGCATACTTTAAATGTTGGTAACATATGCGTGTATTCACCGAAACGTGATCGGGATGCAGGGAGGCGGGATGCAGCAGTTCAGATCGCTCGATGCCATGGTGGGGGCTCGTCTTCGCCTCTGGCCGCAATGCCCCCCTGGAATGGGCGGCACGGGCGGGCAGGCCTGGTTGCGGGCACGCCCGGCCGAGGGGACAGGCACGTTCCAGCCGTTCCTCAAGCTGCCCGGCAGCGACCGGCTGCGCACCCTGCCCGACGGGCTCTGGCTGCTTCAGCGGCACCCCGGAGGAGCCGTTCGCCGACGTCTTCGCCATCGAGGCGTGCAGCTCCATGCAGAACCTGTTGGACAAGCGCTCCCGCTTCGCGCCCAGCACGCAGTCCTTGCTGGCGGTGTGCCCGCTGCCCTGGCTGCTGAACCCGGTCGCGGGCGCCGGGTCGCCGCCGCGCTGGCAGGCGACCGGGCTGATCCGGCAGCCGCCGGAACGATCGCTCGTCCTGCCGATCCGCGACCTGCGCGTGCTGTACGGCCTGAAGGAGCGGCAGTATCAGGGCTTCGCGCAGAGCCAGGTGCCGCACCCGCACGAATACTTCGTGCCGATGGACGCGCTCGTGGCGGAGGACGGCGACGCCAACCCGGCGATGCGGGCCTTGGTCGCCCGGGCCTCGACCACCGCCAACTTCTACTGCGACCAGTGCGTCGGTGCCTGACCAGCCCGCCAGGGCGGCGTTTATCTGACGCGCTTACTCACCCTGACCGGCCCCGCTCCCGCGGTTCCAGCCAGGGTGAAAGCGCGTTCGATCGGGCCGGTCGGTGATCAGCCCGTCCACGCCCCAGGCGATCAGGCGGGCCATGTCGGCCGGGTCGTTCACCGTCCAGGGCACGACGCGCAGACCGAGCGCCTGGGCGTGGGCGAGCAAGGGCTGGGTCAGCTCGGCGTGGAAGGGCGTCCAGGTGCCGCCGCCCTCGGCCGCGATGCGGTCCGGCACGCCGGCCTCGTCGCCGGGCGGGACGTCCAGGTCCCACCAGAGAAGCGGCGCCCGCGCCGTCTCCGCCTGGGTGAGCCAGCCCGTGGCGATGCCGGGCCAGGCGCGCCTGACATGGCGGGGCGCCCGCCAGTCGAAGGACTGGATGGTGACGCGGTCCTGCGCGCCGGCCGAGGCGGCGGCGTGCAGGACCCGGTCGGCCATCTCCTCGGGCGGGACGGTCCAGCCGGGCTCGGCGGGGAACAGCTTCAGCTCGATGTTCCAGCGCGTGCCGGGCAGGCGCAGCGCATCGAGCAGGCGGGGGAGGCGCGCGCCGTCATGCGGCGCCTGGTCCGGGTAGCGGCGGGCGTAGTCCGTGCCGGGCTGGATGCGGCCCACGTCGAAGGCGGCCAGCTCGGCTGCGGTCAGGTCATGCAGCAGCGGCCCGGTGGCTTCGAGCCAGCGCCCATCCGGGCCGCGGGTGGTGTCGGGGTTGAGCGCGGGATCGTGGTGCAGGACGGGGATGCCGTCCCGCGTGATCGCCACGTCCACCTCGAAGCTGCGCAGGCCGAGGGCGAGGGCGGCGGCGAACCCCTCCATCGTGTTCTCGGGGAACAGGCCGCGGGCGCCGCGGTGGCCTTGTAGATCGAACATGGGACTATCGGGCATGACGAAGATGTCGCGGGGGCTTGCGCCGGGGTCAAGACGCGGCATGCTGCCGCGCATGTCGGATCGCATCTTGGGCGTGCTCGGCGGCATGGGGCCGCTCGCCTCGGCGCAGTTCATGCTGCGGCTCACCCTGCTGACGCCTGCCGGGCGAGACCAGGACCACGTGCCGGCCGTGCTGTGGTCGGACCCGCGCGTGCCGGACCGCACCCTGGCGAGGCAAGGCGGCGCGGACCCCCTGCCCGCCCTCGTGCGCGGCCTGCGCGGGCTGGAGGCGGCCGGCTGCGGCGCCGTCGCCATCCCATGCAACACCGCGCATGGATGGATCGACGGCATGCGGGCGGCGACGCGGCTGCCGATCCTGCACATCGTGGACGCGACGGCGGAGGAGCTGGGGCGGCTGGGCATCGCGCCGGGCCGGGTCGGCGTGCTGGGGACCGCGGGGACGCTGGCGATGGGGCTGTATCAGCGGCCGCTGGAGCAAGAAGGCTGGACCGTCCTGCTGCCCAGCGACGATGAGATGGAGCGGCTGGTCAGCCCGGCCATCGCGCTCGTGAAGGCGAATTGGGTGGCGGAGGCCTACGCGCCTCTGGCGGAGGCGGCGGAGCTTCTGGCCGGGCGGGGCGCGCAAGCGGTGGTGCTGGGATGTACGGAGATCCCACTGGGGATCCAGGCCGGTCCGGCGCTAGACATGCCGGTGGTGGACACAATCGACGCGCTGGCTCGGGCGGCAATCAGGTGGGCGCGTGGGTAGGGATCAGCACTCGCAGCCGGAGGTCGGGCCGGTGCTCTGCTTGATGACGTGGTGGTCCACCCACTCCGCCACGAGCCGGCGCGCCTCGTTCAGCGAGGCCTCGGGGTGGTGGATGCGATACAGCGTGGTGCAGGCCCGGAAGGCGTCCATGTCGGGCGTGCCGAGAACGCGCAGCTCGCGATACGCCATGACGACGGCGCGCTCGCAACGGCGGCTGATGGTGCTGGTGTCCCGACCCACGGCCTAGTCCCTTCCTGCGAATTTATCGCAATCGCTAGTCTTATCTAGGTCCCGCGGCTCCCAGGCGCAAGCACGGCGCGCCGGGTCAGCCAGCCGCGACGAGGGCAGCGAGGGCCTGGCCGACCTCCTCGGTGCCGGCCTGGCCGCCCATGTCTCGGGTGCGCGGCCCGCCGTCGCGCAGCAGGGTCTCGATGGCGCGGACGATGGCGGCGGCCGCCTCGGTCTCGCCAAGGTGGTCGAGCATCATGGCGCCGGACCAGACCTGGCCGATCGGGTTGCAGACGCGCCGCCCGGCGATGTCGGGCGCCGAGCCGTGCACCGGCTCGAACATGCTGGGAGCGGTGCGCTCCGGGTTGATATTGGCGCTGGGGGCGATGCCGATGCTGCCGGCGACGGCGGGGCCGAGGTCGCTCAGGATATCGCCGAACAGGTTGGAGCCCACCACCACGTCGAACCAATCCGGGTGCTGGACGAAGTGGGCGCAGAGGATGTCGATGTGGAACTGATCCGTGCGGATATCAGGGTAGAGCAATGACATCGCTGCGAACCGCTCGTCCCAGTAGGGCATCGTAATGGTGATGCCGTTGGACTTGGTGGCGGAGGTGACCTGGCGTCGCGGCCGGGTGCGGGCGAGCTCGAAGGCGTAGCGCAGGATGCGGTCGGTGCCGTGGCGGGAGAAGACGCTCTGCTGGGTGACGAACTCGCGGTCGGTGCCCTCGAACATGCGGCCGCCGGCGGCGCTGTACTCGCCCTCGGTGTTCTCGCGCACCACGATGAAGTCGATATCGGCCTCGGTGCGGCCAGCGAGCGGGGTGCGGGCGCCGGGCATGAGGCGGCAGGGGCGGACGTTCGCGTACTGGTCGAAGCCGCGGCGGATGGGGATGAGCAGGCCCCAGAGGCTGACGTGGTCGGGCACGCCGGGCCAGCCGACGGCGCCGAGGAACACGGCATCGTGCTCGCGGAGCTGGTCGAGGCCGTCGGGCGGCATCATGGCGCCGGTGCGGGCATAGGTCTCGCAGGACCAGTCGAACGGCGTGCTGCGCAGGCGGAAACCGTAGCGCGTGGCGGCGGCGTCGAGGACGCGCAGGCCCTCGGGCAGGGTTTCCTGGCCGATCCCGTCGCCGGGGATGGCGGCGATGCTGTAATTGCGGTCCATGCGTTCCTCCATGCGTGCGCCGCAGAATGGACGCCCGGCCCGGCGCGGTCTAGGACGGACGGGGACGCCGGGGGAGCGCTATGTCGGGGATGCACATGACGGACTGGGACCGGGACGCGGCGCTGACGACGGCGCGCATCCTGCTCGAGATCAAGGCCGTCAACTTTCGTCCGGAGGAGCCGTACACCTTCACGTCGGGGTGGAAGAGCCCGGTCTATATAGATTGCCGCAAGATCATCTATTTTCCCCGCGCGCGCTCCAAGATTTGCGAGCTTGCCGTGGAGAAGATCGGCCGGCATGTCGGCTACGAGACGATCGAGGCGGTGGCGGGCGGCGAGACGGCGGGCATCCCGTTCGCGGCCTGGATCGCCGACCGGATGCTGGCGCCGATGGCGTATGTTCGCAAGCAGGCCAAGGGGTTCGGGCGCAACGCGCTGATCGAGGGCGACGTGCCGGAGGGCAAGCAGACGCTGCTGGTCGAGGACCTCACCACGGACGGGGCGAGCAAGATACGCTTCGCGCAATCCTTGCGCGATGCGGGCGCGATCGTGAACCACGCCTTCGTCGTGTTCTACTACGGAGTGTTCCCGGGCAGCTTCGAGACGCTGGCGCGGATGGATATCGAGCTGCATCACCTCTGCACGTGGTGGGACGTGCTGGAGGCTTGTCGGGATCGGCCGTATTTCGGGGAGCCGGCGCTGGCGGAGGTGCGGCGGTTCTTGGAGGACCCGGTGGCTTGGTCGGGGGCGCATGGTGGCGTGAGCTCGGCGGAGGAGGCTGCGGAGCGGAAGGCCGGGTTGGGGTAGAGGTTGGGACTCCATCGGCGCTGCCGCGGGAGCCTAGGTCCCGTCAACGCCCGGTGGTCGGTCACGATGTTCCCGCTCGATGACCGCGCGCACGGCGTCGCGGATTTCCGGGTCGTGCTGGCTCCAGATGTCTCGCGTCGGTGGATCGCGCCCGGCCTTGCGCACGGCCTCGATCACGGCGTCCGCCGATTGGATGCGCTGGGCCTGTTCGAGTTGGCGCAGATAGTCCCATGTCGTCAGCAGGATCAACCGGTCAGGATCGACCACCACCATGCGCTCAACGTCGCGGTCGTCGCTGAGCAGCAACGCGCGCTCGTCCATACCGAGCGGAAGTCCTCGAATGATCTCGATGGCCGCGCGCTCGCCCAAATCCCTCGGCATACGTCCGGCTCGCATGGTCGCCGTCGCTACCGCGACCTGGAACGCCTCGGTGGGTTCGATCCGTACCGCGTCCTCGTGCCCGTGATACCAGTCGATGATGTACTGCGCACCTAGCTTCCCGGCGCTGCCGGTGGCTTCGTAATAGACCGCATCAGGGATGATGACCGGCAACGCCGGGTAAAGCAGGTAGTCGAGGCTCTGCGCGGCCGCGAGAGTGATCAGGGGCGGCGCGTCGGTGACGATGATCCTGACATTAACGGGCATGGCGCAGAAGCGGTTGCAGGATCGCGCTCGCCCGTTCCAGATGGGCACTCCGTTGCGGCGTCTCCGAAGGCTTCGGCAACTCAAGGCTGTTCTGCGCCATCGCGATCACCAGATCGGCGTAGTCCTGCAAACCGGCGCGCGCGATCGTCTCGCGTGTGCCGACGAGCCCTGCCGCGTAGTCGCGGAGAATCTTGATCCGGTGGAGTTCAACCTTCTGCTCTGACATTTGCAGTTCCTCGGGGCATGCTCTTCTCGCACGAGATGATGACTGAACCTGACCGCGAGAACTCGAATTACACTCGTATAGGCTCTCATTGGGTTAAACGGGTCAGGTCTACCATCAGGGCGTCGCCTCGGCGCTGTTGCCCCACTCGCGCGGCGCTGGCGGCGGCAAGGCGGCGATGGCGGTGATCTCGACGCGCCACGCCGGATCAGCCAGCCGAGCCTGCACGGTAGCGCGCGCGGGCGGGTTGGCGCGGTCCATCCAGCGGTCCCAGGCGCGGTTCATCGCGGCGAGGTCGTCCATGTCGGCCAGGAACACTTGCACGCTGAGCAGCCGGGCCTTGCCGGTCCCAGCTTCGGCGAGCAGGGCGTCGATCTGGCGCAGAACGTCGGCGGTCTGGCCCTCGGCGTCCAGCGCGGTATCGTCCGGCACCTGGCCGGCGAGATAGACCACGCCGCCATGCACGACAGCGCCGCACAATCGGCCCTCGGGTTGCAGGCGGCGGATCATGCCAGCTCCTCCAGCAAATCAGCCAGCGGACCCGGCGCCGTGACCATCGCGTCGTGGCCCGTCGCCATCTCGCGCCATTGCCAGCCCGGCCGCCCGCGCGCCCAGCGACGCGCGGGCTCCAGCGGACCGTAAACGGGCGCCATGCAGGCAATGTAGGCGCAGGGCAGGCCGTTGCCGACGGGGTTGCGGAGATGCAGCTTGCTCGTCATGGAGCCGAACGGGTGCGGCGTCATGCGCCGGGTCACCCAGTCGGCATCGGGGCCGTCGGGCACGCCGAAGTCGGAGACGGGCGGGGGCGGCAGGCTGATCCCGCCGCTCCGGGCGGCGGCGTCTCGGCGGGCGGCGGCCTGCTCGGGCGTGGCCTGGTCCAGCGCGCTCTCGCCGTGCTCCAGGATGCGGCTGTCGAGGTAGATGAGCGAGCGCACGCGCTCCGGCACCTGGTCGGCGGCGCCGGTGATGGCGATGCCGCCGAAGCTGTGCCCGACCAGGACGGCGCGCTCCAGCTCCTCGGCCTGCAACACACCGACAAGATCCTGCACAAACGTATCGACGGTGATGCCGGCATGGGGCAGATGGGCGCGCTCGCCGAGGCCGGTCTGGGTGGGGGTCAGCACGTGGTGGCCGCGGGCGCGCAGGATCGGCGCCACCCGATCCCAGCACCACGCGCCATGCCAGGCGCCGTGCAGCAGGACGAAATTGGTCATCCCGCCGAGCCTATTCCCTGCCGCCACCGGCGCAAGAGGCTCTCCCGCGGCCCGGCCGCCAGGCTGCCCGCCCACAGCGCGCCGGCGGCGAGCACGATCGCCGGGCCGGTCGGCAGGTCGAGATGATAGGACGCGAGCAGCCCGGCGGCCGAGGCCAGCATCGCGAGCGCCACGGAGGCGCGGACCTGCCCGGCAAGGCGCCCGGACCAATGCCGGGCCGCGACGGCGGGCAGCATCATCAATCCCACCGACATCAGCGTGCCGAGCGCTGCGAAGCCGCCGACGACGCACAGCACGACCAGGGCGAGGAAGGCCAGGTGCCAGCGCGCGCCCTGCCCGCCCGCGGCGCGCAAGCCCTCGGGATCGAAGCTGTCGAGGATCAGCGGGCGCCACAGGGCGGCGAGGCCGAGCAGGGCGATGGTCGCGACGCCGGCCATCAGGAACAAGGCGCCGTCATCGACCGCGAGCACGCTGCCGAACAGCAGGTGGGCGAGGTCGATGCCGCCGTGGCTGAGCAGCGTCACGCCGAGCGCCAGGGCCACGAGATAAACGGCGGCGAATTGGCTGTCCTCCCGCCCGCCAGTGGCGCGGGCCAGGCCGCCGGCCAGCAGCGCGACCGCCAGCCCGGCCAGCACGCCGCCCAGGGTCATGGCCCACAGCGCCGTCCCCGCCGCCAGCGCGCCGAGAGCGAGGCCGGGCAGGATGCCGTGCTGCAGCACGTCGGCCATCAGGCTCATGCGGCGCAGCACGAGGAACACGCCGAGCGGCGGCCCGGCCAGCGACAGCGCCAGGCAGCCCGCGAGCGCGCGGCGCATGAAGCCGAGGCCGAACGGCTCGATCAGGAGATCGTGCAGCAACCTTGTGCTCTCAGGCGGCTGCGAGTTCCGGCTGCCACGGGACCGCGGCTTGCGCCAACGCCTCGGCGCGCAACGCCTGATCGGCCGGACCGTGCGCGATGACGCGCCGGGCCAGCAATAGCGCCTCGGGGAAGCTGCGGGCCAGGTCGAGGTCGTGCAGCACGCAGAGCACCGTGCGGCCCTGCTCGTGCCAGCGGCGGATGATCGCCATCAGCGCCGCCTGCGTCGCGGCATCGACCGCGCTGAACGGCTC
>JBBSIT010000147.1:0-8072 GCA_038231995.1 Acetobacterales bacterium
CCCCTGCCAGGACCCTGAATGACCTTCGTCTCCTACGCCCAGAACTTCGAGGACGTGATGCTCTGGCGCGCCCTGAAAGGCGTCCAGGCCGGGTTCTACATCGACGTCGGCGCGGCGCACCCCGACACGGATTCCGTCACGCGCGCCTTCTACGACCGGGGCTGGAGCGGCATCAACATCGAGCCGGTCGCGTCCTCGGCCCGGTGGCTGCGGGCCGCCCGCCCGCGCGACGTGACCCTGCAGGTCGCCCTCGGCGAGACATGCGGGCGCGGCGAGCTGTTCCTCGCCGAGGGCACCGGCCTGTCCACGATGGAGGCCGGCATGGTGGCGCGCCTCGGGGAGAGCGGGTTCGAGACGGAACCGACCGAGGTGGAGGTGGAGACGCTGGCGGCGGTGTGCCGCCGGCACGCGCCCGCGGACATCCATTTCCTCAAGATCGACGTCGAGGGATCGGAGCGGGCGGTCCTGGCGGGCGCGGACTTCGCGGCGTTCCGCCCCTGGGTGGTGCTGCTGGAGGCGACCGCCCCGATGTCGCAGGAACAGACCCACGCGGAGTGGGAGCCCATCCTGCTCGCGTCCGGCTACCGCTTCGCGTGGTTCGACGGGCTGAACCGGTTCTACCTGGCCGAGGAGCGCCACGCGGAGCTGTCGCCGCATTTCACGACGCCGCCCAACGTGTTCGACGATTTCCTGCGGGCGCATGATGCCGAGCAGGCGCGCCTGCTCAGCCAGGCCGAGACCCAGGCAGCCGAGCGGCTGGACCGGTTGCAGGAGACCGAGAACCGGGCGCGGGCGGGCGACGAGCGCTCCAACGCGGCCCATCTCCGCTTGGCCGTGCAGGCCGCCGGCGCAGCCCAGGCGCGCGCCGACGCGGCGGGAGCCCGTGCCGAGATCGAGCATCTGCGCAACGCGCTCGCGGCGGCCGGCGCGCGCACCCGGGAGGCCGAGCAGGCGGCGCAGGCGGCCGAGCAATGGCTGGCGGCCGTCCGGTCCAGCACGTCCTGGCGGGTGACCCATCCGCTGCGCCGGGCCGCGGCGCTGAGCGGCCGGTTGCGCGGCCAGCAGGCGCCGCCGCCGGAACCAGCGCCGGCCGCGCAGCCCGAGCCGCCCGCCGCCGCCGCAGCCGCCGGAGAGAGCCCGCCGCCCTTGCGCGTCGTGCACCAGTTCCACTCCGGCTCGGCCACGGGCGACGCCATCACCCACGCCATGCTCGTCACCCGCGCGCTGCTGCGCGAGCTCGGCTACGAGAGCGACATCTTCGTCGAGCACCGCGACCCCGCCCTCGCCGGCGAGCTGCGCCTGCTGGACGAGCTGCCGGCGCATTCCGGCTACGTGCTCATCGTGCGCCACTCCATGGGCTACGACGCCTTCCCGCGCATCGTCGCCCTGCCGGCGCCCAAGGTGCTGATCTATCACAATATCACGCCGCCGGAGTTCCTGGCCCATGCGCCCGCGCTGCAGGACTACGCCCGGCTCGGCCGCGAGCAGCTCGCGTCAATGCGGCCGCATATAGCTGCGGCGCTGGCCGACAGCGAGTTCAACGCGATCGAGCTGCGCCGCCTCGGCTTCGACCCGGTGCAGGCCTGCCCCCTCCTGTTCGACGTCGAGGCGCTGCGGCGGCAGGCCGGGGGACCGCGGCCAGCCGGCGCGCCGTTCACCGTGCTGTTCGTCGGCCGCGTCATCGAGTCCAAGGGGCAGCGCAAGCTGATCGCCGCCTACGCCCGGTTCAACGAGCTCTACACCGCGCGATACGACGAGCCGACGCGCCTCGTCCTGGTCGGCCGGCACGACAGCGCCGGGAGCGCCTACATCGAGAGCCTCAACGACCTGATCCGCCGGGAGCGCATCGACGGCCAGGTGCAGCTGACCGGCGGGGTATCGGACGATGAGCTGCATGCCTGGTATGCCCAGGCCGACCTCTACGCCTCCGTCAGCCAGCACGAGGGGTTCGGCGTGCCGCTGGTCGAGGCGATGGCGCACGGCGTGCCCGTCCTGGCCTGGGCGGGCGGCGCCGTGCCGTACACGCTCGGCCCCGCCGGCGAGCTGCTCACCGACTGCGCGCCGAGCGCCGTGGCGGGCGCCATGCTGAAGCTGGCGGGCCGCCTGCACGACAAGCGGTGCCGAGCGGAGATCCTGGGGCGGCAGGCGGCGTCGCTGGAGCGGTTCGCGCTCGGCCGGCAGGTGCCCGCGCTCGCCCTGGCGCTCGCCCGCGCCGGTGCAGCACCCCCGGCCGACCCGGCGGCGCGCCGGGCCCTGGCGGCCGGGCTGCAAGTCGAGGTCATGGGCCACGTGAACGGCACGTACAGCCTGGCCTCGGCGAACCGCGACGCAGCGCTCGCGATCGAGGCGCACCGACCCGGGACCGTGCGGCTGCTGCCGGTCGAGGGCGCGCCCACGACCGACCTGTCGCGCGTGCCGCTGTCGTGCCGGGCAGAGATCGCGCGGCTCGCGGGCCGGCCTGCCCCGGTCACCGGCCCGGTCGTCGCCATCAGCAACCATTATCCCGTCTGGCCGCCGCCGGACCGCCGCGACCTGGCGCTCGCCTCGTTCTTCTGGGAGGAATCCGCGGTTCCCGCCGAGACGGTCGCCGTGCTGAACGCCGGGTTCGACGGCGTGCTCGCGCCATCCGCCTTCGTGGCCAAGGCGCTGGTCGATTCCGGCGTGTCGCGCCCGGTGCGCGTGGTGGGACATGCGCCGGACCTGGACCGCTTCCGCCGGCTGCGCGAGGAGCGCCGAGCACGGGAGGAAGGCAGCCCGTTCACCTTCCTGCACGTCTCCTCCTGCTTCCCGCGCAAGGGCGTGGACGTGCTGCTCGCCGCCTTCGCCGCCGCGTTCCGCGCGGGCGACCCGGTGCGCCTGGTCATCAAGGGCTTCCCGAACCCGCATAACGACGTGGCGGACCAGCTCGCAGCACTCCAGGCCGCCGATCCCGGCCTGCCCGCCATCGAGCTGATCGACCGGGACCTGCCGGAGGACGCGCTGCTCGACCTGTATCGCGCGGCCGACGCGATGGTGCTGCCGACCCGGGGCGAGGGCTTCAACCTGCCCGCCGCCGAGGCGCTGGCGGCCGGCATCCCCCTGATCGTGACCGGCTTCGGCGGGCACATGGACTTCTGCCGGCCCGGCTTCGCCGACCCGTCCCGGGTGCGCCTGCTCGACTCCCGCTTCGTGCCCTCCGCCAGCCATCTCGCCAGCCCGCGCTCCGTATGGGCGGAGCCGGACGCGCAGGACCTGGCCGACGCGCTGCGCGAGGCAGTCCGGGACCGCGAGGCCCCGCAGGGCGCCGGGCCGGACTTCGATCGCGGCGCCTTCGTCGAGCGATTGACGGACGCGGCGGTGGACCTGCTGCTCGCGCCGCCCCGCCCGCCCCTGCGCCTGGCCTGGATTTCCAGTTGGGATGTCCGCTGCGGCATCGCGGAGTACTCGCGCCTGCTGCTCGCCGCACTGCCGCGGTCCGATGCTGTCGTCACCATCTTGGCCGACGAACGCACCGCGCCATCAGACAATGCGCATCGGGCCGCGCAATCTGCGCGTCCGGCCTGGCGCCTCTGCGATCCCGACAGCCTGCCCGGCCTCGCCACCGCCATCTCGGTCGAGGACCCGCACGTCGTCGTCATCCAGCACCAGCCCGGCCTGCTCGGCTGGGCGGCGCTCGCTCAGCTGCTCGCCGATCCAACGCTTCGGTGCCGGGCCGTCTGCGTCACCCTGCACAACACGCTGCACCTGCTGGACGTGCCGGCGCCGGAGCGGGAGGCGGCGGTCGCGGCGCTCGGCGGCGCGGCGCGGGTGCTGGTCCATACCGTGGCGGACCTGAACCGCATGAAGGGCCTCGGCCTGGTCGCGAACGTGGCGCTGCTGCCGCACGGCGCGCCGGCGCCCCGGCCCGGTCCGGCGCCGCGCGCGCTGACCGAGGCCGACCCGGCGCTCATCGGCTGCTACGGCTTCCTGCTGCCGGGCAAGGGCGTCCCGGAGCTGATCGAGGCTTTCTCGACGTTGCGCCGGCGCTGGCCCGCCGCACGGCTGCGGCTGGTCAACGCGGAGCACCACGAGGCCGGGTCGGCGGCCGAGATCGCCCGGTGCCGCGGCCACGCCGCAGAGCTGGGCGTCGGCGCCGCCGTCGAGTTCGTGACCGAGTTCCTGGATCCGGAGCGGTCGCTGCAGCTCCTGGCGGAGTGCGACCTCGTCGTGCTGCCCTATCAGGCCTCCAAGGAGGCGTCGAGCGCCGCGCTGCGCACAGCACTCGCGGCCGGCGTGCCGGTCGCCACGACCCCGCTGGCCCTGTTCGACGAGGCGAGCGGCGCCGTGGTGCGGTTCGCCGGCGGCTCCGCCGCCGAGATCGCGGACGGCATCGACGCGCTGCTGCGCGACGAAGCGCTGCGGGCGGAGACGGCCCGGGCCGGCGCGGCCTGGCTGCGGGAACGCGGCTGGGAGGGCGTCGCCGCGCGAATGCTCGGGATGCTGCTCGGGCTGGCGGCCTCGCCGCGGCAGCCCCCGAAATGAACAGGCTCGTCTTCGCCAACCAGCTGCGTGGCCTGGCCGCCCTGTCGGTCGCGTGCAGCCACCTCGTCGCGGTGTTCTGGCTGATGCGGGACTTCGTGGGGCTGGCGACGTTCTCGCCGGTGCAGGCCGGCCCGGCGCCGTCCCTGGTCGGGCTGGTCAGCTTCACCTGGTTCAATCTCGGCCCGTTCGGCGTGGGGCTGTTCTTCCTGATCAGCGGGCTCGTGGTCCCCATCTCGCTGGAGAAGCACATGCCGGGCAGCTTCACGCTGGCCCGGCTGCTGCGCATCTACCCGACCTACGCGGCAGCGCTCGGGCTGCAGCTCGCGGCGCTGTATGCCGCGTCGCTCTACTGGGACCGGCCGTTCGCGTACGGCGCCTGGACGATGCTCAGCAACGCGCTGCTGATCAACGACCTCGTCGGCCAGCCCTCGCTCGACCTGGTGAACTGGACGCTGTGCGTGGAGCTGAAATTCTACCTGCTGATCGCCCTGCTCGCGCGGCAGATCCGGGCCGGCAGCGTGGCGACGGTGCTCGGCGCCGGCGCCGCCCTCTGCGCCGTGAGCGCGCTGTTCGGGAACGGGTGGCTGGGCGGGACGCCGACGGACCCGCTCAGCCACGCCTATACGCTCAGCGCCGAGACGCTGTTCCTGGTGTTCATGCTGATCGGCGTGCTGTTCAACTTCCACCTGCGCGGGCTGCTCGGCACGGCCGGGCTGGCCGCCGGGATCGGCGCGCTGCTCGGCCTGTTCGCCCTCGCCTGGCAGGCGAGCGCGCTGCGGGCGCAGTTCCCCATCGTGACCGTCAACTACCTGTACGCGCTCGGGTTGTTCGCGCTGCTCTATGCCCTGCGCCGCCGGGTGCGCGCCAACCCGGCGCTCGACCTCATGGCGGCGGTGAGCTTCCCGTTCTACCTCATCCACTCCATGCTCGGTTACTTCATCCTGAAGCTGCTGATCGTCTCGGGGGGCATGGGATACCCGGCCGCGCTCGCGATCACGCTGGCCCTCCTGCTGCTCGTAGCCTGGGGCCTGCACGTCACGGTTGAGCAGGCCACGATCCGGATGGGCCGGCGGCTCGCGGCCAGGAAAAACGGCATCGCAGGAGATCACGAATACGTGACTCCTTCAGTCAGCATCAAAGCCTGATTGTTCTGCATCTGGCGCTAGGATCATGGCGTTGGAAGGGTGCGGCCATGTGGTCGCGACATCGAGGCATGCGCCGCTCAAAGAGGCGGCCGTTGCCGCGGCGCCTTCATTTGCGGAGAGAAGTCACATGGATCGGATCGAGACAACGCCGACGGATGAAGCGCCGTCCAACGTTAACCGGCGTTCACTGATGGGGCGCATCGGCGCCGGGGCTGCGACGGCGGTGGCGCTGGGCGCGGTGGCGACCGGCGGCGCGGCGCTGACCAGCGCGCCGGCCCAGGCGCAGGCCCTGACCGACGCCGACATCTTCAACTTCGCCCTGAACCTCGAATACCTCGAGGCGGAGTTCTACCTGCGCGCCATCGGCCAGACCCTGCCCGCTAGCGACATCACGGGCGTCGGCGCGTCCGGCGGCCCCATCGTCAACAACGGCGTGACGGGCGGCAGCGCCGTCCCGTTCCGCAGCCCGGCGATCCAGTCCTATGCGCAGCAGATCGCCGTGGACGAGCAGGCGCACGTGCGCTTCATCCGCGCCGTCCTCGGCTCCGCCGCCGTGGCGCGCCCGCAGATTGATTTCACCACCGCTTTCACCAACCTGGCCCTCGCCGCCGGACTGATCGTGCAGGGGCAGACCTTCAGCCCGTTCGCCGACGACGTGAGCTTCCTGCTCGGCGCGTTCGTCTTCGAGGACGTCGGCGTCACCGCCTATGGCGGCGCCAACAGGTTCATCTCGAACCCGGATTACCGCGAGGCAGCCGGGGCGATCCTCGGGGTCGAGGCCTACCACGCCGGCAGCATCCGCACCCTGCTCGCCAACCTCGGCGCGGGCATCGCGGCCAACAAGATCACGGCGCTGCGCGCGACCCTGTCGGGCGCCAACGATGAGGAGCCTCTCACCCTGCAGGGCAACAGCTACAATTTCGCGCCGACCGACATCAACGCGCTGACCTTCCGCCGCACCCCGCAGCAGGTCCTGCGCATCGTCTACGGCGTCACCAGCTCCGGCGTGCCGCGCGGCCTGTTCTTCCCGAACGGCATGAACGGCACCATCCGTACGACCTAGAGCATCGATCGAGGGGCGGGCGCGCGCCCGCCTCGCGATCCTTACTGCGCCCGCCGCGGCCGCGTGAACAACCGCGCTGCGGACTGCATCACCCGGTCCTGGTAGTCCAGGTTGCGGAACGGGGTGTGCGAGTGGTAGTTGCCGATCGCGCGCATCAGATCCCCGCGGGTCTCGTTGAGGTAGGTCCGCAGGATGGCGCCGGCCGCCGCGATGTTGAAGCAGGCCTGGTTGACCAGCCGGTCGCGCACCACCGCCTCGCTCAGCCCCGTGTAGCGCGACAGCGCAGGCTGCCATAACGTATTGATCTGCATCACGCCGAGGTCCTCCGACCCGTTCGTGTTGCGGCTGACCAGGCCCGGCCGCCCGCCCTCCACCGCTTGGATGGACGGCAGCACCCGCGGCGGAAGGTCATATAGCGAGGCGACGAGGGCCATGCAGGCGAAGTAAGGCACCGCCATCAGCCGCGTCCCGCAACCGCGTCGAGCATGCAGCCCCCGTTCCCGCCCTGGGGCAGCTTTACTACAAACCTGGAGCAGAGTCTAATGCAGCGAAAGCACACTTGGCCGCGCCGTGACGGCTCCGACGCAGGCTTCACCCTGCTCGAGATCCTCGTCGTCCTCGCGATCCTCGGGTTGCTGGTCGGCCTCGTAGCCCCTGCGGCGCTGCGCCAGCTCGGCGGCGCCCGCGTCTCGGTCGCCCGCCAGTCGATCGAGCGCCTGTCCTCTGTGCTCGACCTCTACCGGCTCGACACGGGCAGCTATCCCACGGCTGACCAGGGGCTGCAGGCGCTGACCGCGCGACCTACGGGGGTCACGAGCTGGAACGGCCCCTACCTGAAGGGTGACGCGGTGCCGCTCGACGCCTGGAGCCGGCCATACCTGTACCGCAGCCCATCCGGCCGGGCCGGGCGCGACTACGACCTCTGCTCGCGCGGGCCGAACGCGACGGCCAGCGACGCGGCGGCGGACCTGATCTGCAACTAGCGCTTTGTCAGGGTTGCTCTGACGATCTGTGGGTCCAAACTGGAGTTGAGGCGCCTCAAGAGGGCTTCCTGGCGAAGCGATATCGGGTGACGCTGACGGGAGAGGAGCGGGACGAGCTTGATCGGATGATCTCGCGTGGCAAGGCGGACGCGCGCAAGCTGGCGCATGCCCGTGTTCTGCTGCTGGCGGATGCGTCCGAAGCGGGACCGGGCTGGTCGGATGCGGCGATCGCCGAGGCGGTGCGGGTAAGCGTGCGCACGATCGAGCGGGTGCGCCAGCGCTTCGTCGAGGAGGGGCTGGATGCCGCGTTGCTGCCATCGCCTCTCGGCGATCCCCGCGCCGACCCTGACGAAGGCGTCGCAGGGCGTAGATCGGTCGCGC
>JBBSIT010000148.1:0-8068 GCA_038231995.1 Acetobacterales bacterium
GCCATAGATACTTTGCCAGCCCAGCGATCAGCAGGACGAGCACGACGATGGCGAGCAGCCAAGCGATGCCCATGCCCGCCATCATGCCGGCCATTCCGCTGCCGCCCATGCCGTTCATCATCACCTATGTCCCGCTCGGCAGGAGCGGGCTTTGTCGTAGCGCGTCATCGGAGGACGGCGGCCGAGCCGTGCCAGCCCCCGCGGCGAGCGCCGCGCTGATCGCGTTCATGACGGGTCTCCTCAAACTTGCCGCCATGATGTGGTTCTTCCCATCGTGGGAAGGTCAAGGGGGCTTCGCAGGCGAATCTGGGACCGGCTCAGCGGAACAGCAGCGGCCAGCTCAGCGTGTGCTGGAAGCCGACCAGCACCCGGAACTCGGGCGAGCGGTCGCCGAAGCCGGTGCCGACGCTGCCGCTCAGCACCGTCTGCGGCGTGAGCTGATAGCGGGCGCCGAGCTCCACCATGTTCTCGGCCCAGCCGCGCTCTCGAAGCTCCTGCCGATACACGTCTCACCTTGATTGTCGCGCTGCACAGAGGAAGCGCGATTAGAGAACGGCGGCGCAAGCCATCTGTGATTGGGATGAACCGAGCTGCCGGTTCCCTCTCCGGCATGATCGAAAGGAGCGCCAGCGTTGTGTCAGACGACAAAGACTGGTGCAAAGCCGCCTCCAGGCGTTCTGAAATTGGTCGTCTGCCCCTGATAGACCTTGGTGCATAAATCCCCGGTCTGGCTGTGAACTTGGGCCGTGCAGCGATGGGGCGTATAGGGCCGCTCCCTCGTTCTCTGGATGCTCGATGCCCTACAAGGCCAATGAGCCGCACCGCCACAAGATCCCCAGGGCGCGCTACAAGGTCTGCAACTGGCCGGAGTATGACAGGGCATTGCAGCAGCGTGGCAACCTGACGGTCTGGGTCACACCGGACGCGCTGGCTGCCTGGCAGCCGCCGCGGACCGGCCAACGTGGACGTCCCCGCGACTACTCCGACGTGGCGATTGAGACCGGGCACCTGCTGCGGCTCGCGTTCGGTCGGCCCTGGAGACAAACCGAGGGCCTGCTGCGCTCGCTCGTGGGTCTGCTCGGCCTGGAGGTTGGCATCCCCGACCACACCACCTTCTCTCGGCGCAGCCCGGGCCTGGTGCTCGCCGCGGCGCTAGCGCGGGCCCAGGCGAGCGGGCCGGTCCACGTCGTGATCGATGCCACTGGCCTGAAGGTCTATGGCGCCGGTGAATGGTTGGTGGAGAAGCATGGCGAGCGTGGCAAGCGAGGCTGGCGCAAACTCCACCTCGCGGTGGATCCCAGAACCGGTGAGATCCTCGCCTCGGAGCTGACGAGCAACGAGGAAGGCGATGCGTCCCAGGTCGGCCCCTTGCTCGAGCAGATCACGGGTCCCCTCGCTTCAGTGATCGCGGACGGTGCGTATGATGGCGAGCCCGTCTACCGCGCCGTTGCCGAACGTCAGCCCGACCCGCCGGTGGCCGTGGTCATCCCGCCACGCTCAACCGCCGTGCCGAGCACGCATGCCGGCACCACGCCCAGCCAGCGCGACCAGCACATCCAGCTGATCCGAGACAAGGGGCGCATGGGGTGGCAGAAGGCGGTCGGCTACGGCAGGAGATCGCTCGGGGAAACGGCCATGTCCAGATACAAGGCCCTTATCGGTCGTGGCCTTCGCGCCCGGACTCTGCCTGCTCAGAAGACCGAAGCCAGGGCTGCCTGCTCGATGCTCAACCGAATGACCAGGCTCGGTATGCCAGTGTCCCGACGCTTCGCCTGACAGCGGCTTCGGCTGCCGCCCCACGTCCGGCGCCCGATTTGTGCACCAAAGCCGATCACCGTCAGATCTGGTTAGCACTCGCGCCAAACCTGGCGGCGTGAGTTGGCGGCCCGTGCGGCGGCTCGGTCCATCGGCGCAGGGGTGGACGCTGCTACCGCGGCGGGTTGTCCCTCGCTATCCTTGCTGCACCACCGGGGAGGCCAGCATGGACGCCGTTCACGGAAAGCAGCCGGGCAGCGAGGGATCCGGGCGTCCCGCGAGCATGCCTCTTCCCACTACTTCTAGCGAGATCATAACCGTCCTCGCTCACTTTCACCGGGCAGAAATTGCAAGGATGGCGGGCTGGAGGGACCGGATCGACCTGACGACAAACTGGGCAATTACAGTAGTCGCAGGGATGCT
The DNA here is from genome assembly GCA_038231995.1 of Acetobacterales bacterium. GTDB lineage: Bacteria > Pseudomonadota > Alphaproteobacteria > Acetobacterales > Acetobacteraceae > JBBSIT01. Next base: position 2,179 of record JBBSIT010000148.1, read on the forward strand.
CTCCGTCTCGCTCTCCACACCCAGCGCGCACCACGGCGTCCTTCTCTTCGCCATGGTGCTGGTTTTTCTGTTGCTCTCCATCGAGGCGCGGCGTTACCGCTTCTTCGACGTCTACAGGACACGGGTGCGGCGGCTCGAGCGGAACTACTACGCGCAGGTCTTCGCACCGCGCCCGAGTGTTGAGGAAGACTGGGCGAAGCGCCTGGGCGACGACCTGCGCGAGCCACAATTCCTAATCTCGCTGAGGGTGGCGTTGTCGAGCAGGCTCCGCCGGAACTACTTCTGGATGTTCCTGGTGCTGCTGGCTGCCTGGATCTTAAAGATCTCCTCGTCGTGGTTGCTGCAGGACGAGGTCGCAGTCGACCCGGCCAAGCCCGTACCGGGTATGATCCAGAACTTGGCGCTCGGCCCTGTCCCGGGCTGGGTCGTGCTCATCGCGGTAGGCGCATTCTACTGCTGGCTCGGATACGCCACCTTTCGTCCGCGTGAGAAGTCCGGCGAGTTGGCACATGGTAACGTCCATGTTTGAACCGACCGCGAGGTCCGGTACGGCCCAGAGTGAAAGCTCTCGGGGCAACGGCGGGACCGGGCTGGGCCTCAACCGCGGCTTACGGGCATCTCTGCCTTCCTCTACAGGCCGCCAGGCATCGGACGCGGATTGGGGCTCACCTTGGCGACTTGGACTGTGCGATCGGGGCTGGCTCTGCTGGCGGCAGGGCTGTGCGGGGTGGGACCGGTCGCAGCGGCCGAGAGCGGGCCATCCCTCGACGGCTCCACCCTGGGCCTGGGGTGGGTGCTGCCCTTCGCCGGGCTGCTGCTGTCGATCGCGGTGCTGCCGCAGTTAGCACCCCGGTTCTGGCACCATCACTTCGGCAAGGTCGCCGCAGGGTGGGCCTTGGCGTTCCTGCTGCCGTTCGCGGCGACCTACGGCGCCGGCCTGGCGCTGGGCGAGGTGCTGGACACGGCGCTGCTGGAATACCTGCCCTTCATCATCCTGCTGTTCGCCCTGTTCGTCATCTCGGGCGGCATCCGCATCCGCAGCAACCTGGTCGGCACACCGGGCATTAACACGGGGCTGCTCGCCATCGGCACGGCACTGGCGAGCGTGACCGGCACGACGGGCGCCGCCATGCTGATGGTGCGGCCGCTGATCCAGGCCAACCTGAAGCGCCGGCGCAACGCGCACGTGCTGGTGTTCTTTATATTCCTGGTCGCCAATATCGGCGGCTCGCTCACGCCGCTGGGCGACCCGCCGCTGTTCCTGGGCTTCCTCCAGGGCGTCGCCTTCGGCTGGACGCTGACGCACATGATCGGCCCCATGCTGCTGTGCAGCGTCCTCCTGCTCGGCGGATTCTACGCGCTCGACCGCTGGACCTGGGCGCGGGATGGCGGGCCGCGTCAGGTCGGGCCGCTGCGGGTCGGGTTCAGGAGCGTGCACAACCTGGTCTATCTCGTGGGCGCCGTGGCCGCCGTGCTGCTGAGCAGGGTGTGGAAGCCCGGCGTGGCCCTGCATGTGTGGAACGTCGAGCTGCCGCTGCAGGGCCTCATGCGCGACGCGGCGCTTCTGGCGCTGGCCGGCCTGTCCTGGGCGACGACGAACCGCCGGGTGCGGATCGAGAACGCCTTCACCTGGGACCCGATCCTGGAAGTCGTCTACCTGTTCGCCGGCATCTTCGTGACCATCCTGCCCGCGCTCGCGATCCTGCGGGCGGGCGCCTCGGGGGCGCTCGCGCCGCTCGTCGCGCTGGCCAGCCTGCCGGACGGGCAGCCGAACAACGCGGCGTATTTCTGGCTGACGGGGCTGCTGTCCTCGTTCCTGGACAACGCGCCGACCTATCTCGTGTTCTTCAACATGGCCGGCGCCGACCCGCACGCGCTCATGGGTCCGCTCTGGCGCACGCTGCTCGCGATCTCGGCCGGCTCCGTGTTCATGGGTGCGATGACCTACATCGGCAACGCGCCCAACTTCATGGTCCGCTCCATCGCGAGCGAGCGCGGCATCCGCATGCCGTCGTTCCTCGGCTACATGGGCTGGTCCTGCTGCGTGCTGCTGCCGCTGTTCGCGCTGGTGACGCTGGTGTTCTTCCGGGCTTGACGCCGGCGAGCCTGCCAAGGGCAGAGGCCACTGGCCTGCTATTGGAACATGCGCGCGATATGGCGCAGCCTGACGCCAGCGCCCGGCCGAGCGGACCACGCACCCTCGCCCTACTGCGCGAGCAATCAGTGCCAAGTCTCAGGGGTAGCACATTCGGACCACGTGCTTGAGGGTGAGGCCCTGCACGACGATGGTGAAGATCACGACCGCATAGGTGGCGGCGAGCAGCGCCGGTCTCTCGGCGAAGTTTGGCAGCGAGAGCGCCAGCGCGATCGAGATACCGCCTCGCAGCCCACCCCAGGTCAGCACCGGGATCGTGCCGGCCACGAAAGCCTGGCGCTGATTGAGCAGCCACACTGGCACGCTCACCGCTACAAGTCGCGCCAACAGCGCTAGTGGGATCGCAGCCAATGCCAGCCAGCCGTATGTGAGTTCGAACCCCAGCACCAGGACCTCGAGCCCGATCAGCAGGAACAACACGGAATTCAGTATCTCGTCGATGAGCTGCCAGAAGCCGAACACGTAGCGTTGCGTGAGGTCGCTCATCGCGTCCTGCGGCCCCCGGTTGCCGACCAGGATGCCGGCCACGACCACGGCGATCGGCCCGCTCATATGCAGTCGGCTGGCGAGCGCATAGGTGCCGGTCACCAGTGCGAGCGTGATGAGCGTCTCGATCGGGTAGTTGTCGATGCGCCGCATGGCCCGGTAGGCGATGTAGCCCGCAAGCAACCCCAGCACGGCCCCGCCCAGCGCCTCGACGAAGAACAGACGGGCGATCCCGCCAGCGCTTGCATCCTCCCCGCCAGCGGCGACGGCGACCAGCACGGTGAACACCACCACGCCAACGCCGTCGTTGAACAGCGACTCGCCCGCCATGTCGAGTTCGAGCGTGTCGGGCACTTTGACGACCTTCAGCGTGCTCAGAACCGCGACGGGGTCTGTTGGGCTGATCAGGGCGCCGAATACGAGGGACCAGGCGAAGGGCACCGGCACCCCGACGAGGCCCGAGAGCCACCAGAGACCGGCGCCGATTAGCCCCGTTGAGATCATCACGCCGAGGCTCGCCATGGCACCCACGGCCCACGCCCGCTGACGCAGGAGTAGAAGATCGACATGGAGCGCGCCGGCGAACAGCAGGAAGCCGAGAAGGCCGTTGAGCACCGCATCGCGGAAGTCGACCTGTGCGAGCACGCTTCGTAGGCTCGCGTAGAAGGTTTTGCTCGGTGCCGCGAGTTCGATGCCCACAAGGGCCAGCGAGGCGCAAAGGCCCATGAGCAGCAGACCGATGGTATGCGGCAGCCGTAGGACGACGTGGTTCACCCAGCCGAACACGGCGGTGAGGACGAGGAGCAGGGCGCCGAGCTCGAACAGCGACAGCACAGGAGTGGGCTCCTAGATAATGCGTCTGAGCGGGACGATGTACCGCCATAAGCGTCGCGTTCTTCAAGGCGTAACGGCCGGACCTCGCTCGGCGGTCCCGTGCAGGGTTTCAGCACGCAGCATCATCATGGTCCCTCACGCGCCGTTGCGGCGGTGTTCGGCTTCCCCGTCGGGCCGACCACGCCCGGCTGTGCCATTCTCGCCAGGCTGCGCCGGGTTGTGCTGCCCCTCATCCAGGAGGACGCGCCAGCGGGGCCGCGGGTTCTCGCCCCGTGTGGGCCAACCCTCGCGCTGGCGGGCCCGGTCGCCGTCGGTCGCTTCTGTCTGGTCGTGGAACAGGATCTGCTGTGTCGGGAAGGGCAGGTCGATACCGGCCCGCTGCAGTGCCGCCTTTGCCTGTTCCAGCACCCGGTCGGTCAAGTCCAGCGCCTCGACCCGCTGCGGCGGGTCGATCCAGACGAAGAGGTCGAGCTGCACCGCGAAATCGCCCAGCTCGGCGACGCGCCCGACGGGGGCGGGGTCGGCCAGCACGCCTTCCACTCCGCGCGCGGTATCCAGGATGACGCGCTTCGCATCAGCGATGCTGTCCCCGTTGCCGATGGCGAGCCGCATCTGCAGCCGCCGCTTGTCGAAGGCGGTGTTCACCAGCACCTTGCCGGCGAAGAGGTCGGTGTTTGGGATAACGGCCCGGCGGTTGTCGTAGGTGCGGATGGTGGTGGCGCGGATCTGGATGTCCTCCACCGCGCCCTCGAACTCGCCGACCTTGATCTGGTCGCCTAGCCGAAAGGGCTGCGTCAGCAGGAGCAGGATGCCGGCGAGCAGGTTCTGCAGGATGTCGCGAAACGCGAAGCCGATGGCCACGCCGCCGATGCCCAGCACGCCGAACAGGTCGGCTGCGCTGATGGACGGGAACGCGATGGCCGCGCCCACGAGCAGGCCGAGCAGGATCGTCAGCCCGCCGCCGATCCGGCCCAGCACGATGCCGGCTCCGGGCGCTCTGCCGCGTAGCTGCACCGCACGCTGCAACGCGGCGCGCACGCCGCGCGCGATCAGCAGGAACACGCCGAACACCAGCACACCGAACGCGAGACTTGGCAGCAGCGCCAGCGCGGAGGCGGCCAAGTCGCGGATGCGGCCGAGGGCGATGTCGAACGTCATGCGTCACCAACGGGTCGCACGCCGACCGAGTTGCGGCGCGGGAAGAGGCTTACCCCTGCAGCTCCCCGGTCACACCCTGCAACACGCCGGCACCGCGGCCGGGCGCGTCCCCGCCGATCACGCTGAGCGAGCCGTCCGTTTCCAGCACCACGGCCCCCGCCTGGCCAGGGTCGGTCACCCCCGCGCTGCGTAGGGCAGAGAGCACCTCGTCGTGCGTGACGCGCTCGGCGCGCATCGCGCTTTCCAAGAACTGGCCGTGGTGAAGCAGCAGCCGCGGCTCCGACTTCACGAGTTGACCGAAGCGCGCCGAGCGCACGGACAGCCACGCCACCACCCATTGCAGGCCAGCCAGCACGGTGAAGCCGAGGACGCCCTCCGCGAGGGCCACGTCCTTGCTGAGCAGCACCGTCGCGAAGGTCGATCCCAGCGCGACCGTCACCACCAGGTCGAAGGCGTTGAGCTTGGCCAGAGTCCGCTTGCCGGAGACGCGCAGCAACGCCACAAGCGCGGCGTAGGCCAAGGTGCCCACCACCGCCACCCGTAGCAATCCGGCCCAGGAATCGAAGAACATCGCCACCACCTCATCGGCGCATGCAGACATCCACGTCGAGCAGGTCCCGCTGCACAACCGCCATCATCAGCCCTTCATGGCCGATACCGAAGCAGTTCACCAGCACACGGGCGAAGGGGGCTTGGCGGTGGCCGCCTGCCGTCAAGCCTGGCATTCCCCTTCTCATCCTATTTGCCCGTCGCCCGTTCAGTATCGAAGCAGCGCGGCGGCCGCAGCATCGTCGGGCATCTCCTCCTGCGGCAGGACGTAAACGGCGCCACCGTGGCGCAGCGTCTGCACCGCCACCGCGTCAAGCAGGTCGCCTCCCGTCTCGCCGAACTCGGGTCCAGTCGCGATCTCGTCGGCCGCCTCGTCGTAACGTCCAGCCGCGCCGTCGAGCACCGCCACCGCGCCCTCGTCCACCTCGGCCGTGGCGCGGGGGAAGCGCCCACGGGCGCGGAAGAACAGCAGCATGACCGCGAAGCCTAGCCGGCTACCCCAGCGCTTGGCCTCGATCAGCAGCCGGTCGGCCGGCGTCAGATCCCAGGTACCGTCGAAGAGCGTGGTGCCCATGCCGGGCTCGCCCTCCGTTCCTCATAGCGGGGCAGGTTGGGAAAAGTGCGTCGGGTCGCGGCGTTGGTGCACTTGGCGGCTGGAGGTCGAGATAGCCCCAAACCCCCGATTGCTATGCGATGATCGGCTGGCGA
>JBBSIT010000149.1:0-8062 GCA_038231995.1 Acetobacterales bacterium
ACCAGGCGTTCGCAGCCGAGCGGGAGGCGCGCTTCGCAGCCGACCAGGCGTTCGCAGTCGAGCGGGAGGCGCGCTTCGCAGCCGACCAGACGTTCGCAGCCGAGCGGGAGGCGCGCTTCGCAGCCGACCAGGCGTTCGCAGTCGAGCGGGAGGCGCGCTTCGCAGCCGAGGCGGAGGCGCGCGATGCCCGGCGCTGGCACGCCCAAGCGCAGGCGCAGGCGCAGGCGCAGGCGGCGGTGCGGTTGCAGGCGGAAACGAGGCTTGCCGAACTGCTGGAGGGTGAGGCCGAGCGTCGGCAGGCGCTAGAGGAGGAGCGCCTCGTGCTGCATGCGGACGTCGAGGCCGAGCTGGCCCGATCGGCGGGCGAGGCCCAGGCGCACGCGGCAGCGCTGGATGCGCGGAGAGCCGAACTCGATGTCCAGGCGGCGTCCATCGAGACGGTGCACCGGTCCCGCGTGTATCGCGCGAGCCGGCGCGCGCAGTCGATCGGCGCGCGGATCGCGATGCGGGTCCGGCCGCCGGCCCCCGTGCCCGGTCCCGCGGTCCCGAAACCGGACCCGGCCGTAGTGGACGATCCGGACGCCCCGCTCGCCGCCGTGGAGGCGCCGCCCGAGAAGCCGCAGATCAAGCGCTTCGAGCGGGTGGTGGGCGAGGTCGACTCTTGGCTGCTCGCCGCCGCCATCACGCGGCTGAAGCGCCTCGAGGTATTCGACGGGGAGGACTACCTGCGCCGCAATCCCGATGTCGCGGCGGCCGGCATCGACCCGTACGCGCACTTCATCCAATCGGGCGCGCTCGAGAGCCGTGGCCACGTGGACCCCGAGGACCTCGCCCGGGTAATGAGCGGCCTCGCGCTGTTCGACCACGCCGTACGCGCCCTGCCGCCCGATGCGCACGATGACGGCGACCTGCCGGACCTGGTCGCGGACGTGAGCCATGTCGGCATCTTCGTCAGCACGCACGGCAACGTCTTCATGGAGGACCTCGCCGACGACCTCGCGTCCGACCTGCGCAGCGCCGGCGTGCGGGTCGATGTGCTGGACGAGACCGCCGACATCGAGGCCCGCCCACCCACTTGCCTGTTCGTCGCCCCGCACGAGTTCTTCACGCTGGGACGCGGGGCCGACTGGGTGCGCGGCGACGTGCTGTCGCAGAGCTTCATGTTCGGCACGGAGCAGGTGCAGACGACCTGGTTCAACCTGTCGCTGCCGTTCATCCTCATGTCGCGCGGCATGCTCGACATCTGCACGCAGACCGCCAACCTGTTCGAGCGGCTCGACATGGCGGCGCTGCACGTGCTGCCCGGCACCCGGCATCGGCCGCATCCATTGACGGAGCGGGACCGGCGTCACCCGCTGTATGGCGTGCTCCCGCCAGCCGCGCGTGGCGACATCGACCCGCACCTGCCCTTTGCCGCCCGCCCGATCGACATCTCGTTCTTCGGCACGTCCAGCCCACGGCGCGACGGGTTCTTCGCCCGCAACGCCGCCTTCTTCGCGGACTACGAGACCTTCAACTACACCCGCCGGCCCGGCCGCGGCCCGATCCGCAGCGAGGGGGAGGATGGGGCGCTGACCCGGCTTGCCGGGCACGTCTCGGGCCACAGCAAGATCACGCTCAACATCCACCGCGAGGAGTTCGGCTACTTCGAGTGGCACCGCATGGTACGCCTCGGCATGTGCTCGGGCAGCCTCGTCGTGTCCGACCCGTGCCTGCCGCACCCGGACTTCGTCGCCAACGAACACTACCTGCAGGAGAATGCCCGGCACATCCCGGACCTCCTCGAGTGGTTGCTCAGGACCGAAGACGGCGCGCGCGAGGCGGAGCGGGTGCGCGCCAACGTCGACTCGTTGATCACCAACTCGTTCGAAACCAAGCATACGGTCGCGCGCATGCTCCGCTTCTTCGCGCAGCATCGCTCGCGCGAAAGGGGGTGAGACGATGCTCGTGACCCCGCAAGCCGAAACCGTGTTCCGGCACGTGCGTGACGCGGAGCTGCCGCGCGACCTCGTAACGGTGGCGGTCAGCCTCTACAACTACGCCCAGTTCCTGCCGGAGTGCCTCGACTCGGTGCTGGCGCAACGCCATGCCGCCATCGAGCTCGTCGTGGTCGACGACGTCTCGGCCAAGGACGATTCGGTTGCCGTCGCCAACGAGTGGATGCAGGCGCACGCGCAACGCTTCTCCCGCGTTCTGCTGTTGCGCCACAAGCGCAACCAGGGATTGGCGCAGGCGCGCAACACGGCGTTCGAGCATGCGCGCTCCAGCCACGTCTTCGTCATGGATGCGGACAACATGATCTACCCCCGAGCGATCGGGCGTCTGCGCCAGGCCATCGAGACAAGCGGGGCCGCGGCCGCCTACACGCAGACGGAGCTGTTCGGCACCAAGAGCTCGGTGGGCCTCGCGGACATCTGGCATCCGAAATGGCTGCGGCACGGCAATTACATCGACGCCATGGCCCTAATCTCGCGCAGCGCCTGGCGCGACGTTGGCGGATACACCCACATCGAGGGCGGCTGGGAGGACTACGACCTCTGGTGCAAGTTCATCGAGCAGGGCTATGTCGCGGTCTTCGTACCGGAGATGCTGTGCCGGTACCGCGTGCACCGCACTTCGATGCTCCGAACCGAGACCGCGCGCTCGTACGATGCGGTGTTCGTCGAGATGACCATGCGGCATCCCTGGATGAAACTGGCGCCGATCAACGCCGAGGACCGAGCCTGACCGCGGATGGATAGATGACATGACGACTCGACAGCGCCGCGGGCAGTCGTTCATGCCCGAGACACCGCTTTACGGGATCGAGCAGGAGCACAGCCTCGAACTGCCGCTGGGTTACGTCACGTCAGGGGGGCCGCCGCGCGTCGCTGTCCTGCTGCACGCGTTCCATATCGGCCTGTTGCCGGAGTTCCGCGCTTACCTCGACTACATCCCGGTCCCGGCCGACCTATTCATCAGCACCGATACCGAGGAGAAGCGGGCGGGCGTCTCGGCCTGCTTCGCCGATTGGGCCAAAGGCTCCGTCGAGGTGCGGGTCATGCCGAACCGTGGTCGTGACGTCGCGCCGAAGCTCGTGGGCTTCGCTGCCGCGCACGACCGCTACGATTACGTGCTGCACCTGCATACCAAATCGTCGCCGCACGCGTCGCAGCTGGTGGGCTGGCGCGGGTATCTGCTCGACACGCTACTGGGCTCTCCCGGCGTCATCCACGGCGTGTTCGAGGCGTTCGCGCGGGCGCCACGGCTCGGGATGCTGGCGCCGCAGCATATCGACGAACTCCGCCCCTGGGTCAGGTGGGGGGAGAACCATGCGCAGGCCGAGGACCTGGCCGTGCGCATGGGCTTCCCCCTGTCCCACTCCGCGCCACTGGATTTCCCATCGGGCTCGATGTTCTGGGCGCGCAGTGCGGCGCTTCGGCCGCTCCTCGACCTGCATCTCGGCTTTGACGACTTCCAGGCCGAAGCCGGTCAGACGGACGGCACGCTGGCGCACGCAATCGAGCGCCTGTACTTCCTGGCCTGCGAGCAGGCGGGCTTTGACTGGGTGAAGATCACGGCCCGTGGCGAGCTGCACGAACAAAGGGGCGTGACCGCCGTGTCGAGCCCGCAGGACCTGGATCGCTTCCTTGCGCGCCATCGTCTCCGCCTGGCTTCGTTGCGCGACGAGGCGAGGCCGATCGGGAGCCATCCCGTCAACACGTCTCCGTCGCCCAAGCCTCGGCGCGTGTTGCACGTCACCTGGCGTGCCGCGCTGGGGGAGGGAGTGTCGGTGCCGACGGGCCGCCGGCTCGTGGTCGCCCTGCATGGCGCAGCGTCGTCGTCGGCCTTGCTTCGCAGCGTCGAGGTCGCGCTCCGGCTCCTTCCGGCTGGCGTCTATGGACAGTTGCTGGCCATGCCCGGCGCCTCGCGCGAGCTCGGGCAGCAGGCCGGCTTCGCGGCAGGCGCAGACCTCGTGCTGTTGATCGGCGCGCCAGGGCTGCTGCACCCGCAGGGCGGCGCTGCGCTGCTGCGCATGTCCGAGGCGCATGAAGGTCGCGCGCTGATGGAGGCCGCCTGCGTTCCGGGTCGTAAGCTCCGGCCCGTGGACAGCCAGGACTTCGGCCTACCCTGGGCCGCGGGACCCGTGATCGCCGTCCCTCGTTCGCTCCACGACGCGATCGGCGGGCATGACGAGCGCCTCGGGAGCGAAGCGGCCGACCAGGACTATTCGCAGCGCGCCCGGGCGCACGGCTTCAACGTGCTGCTCTGTCCCCGCGCGTTGTTCTACGCCGACCCGGCTCCGGCCGCGGCGGGGGATCGTCGCGTCGCATGAGGGAGGCACCGGGCATCGACATCGTGACGCGCCTCTACGATCTGTCCGACCTGCCGCATCTCGACCGGCTCGTGTTCTCAATCATGGGCCAGGCCGACGCGGTGCCGCTACGGCTGCACGTCATGCTGCAACGCTTCTCGTTCACTGAAGTGCAGGCGGTGCGGGAGGCGATGTGGGGATTGGGCCGGTTGCACGACCGGGCAAGCGTGACGCTGCACAACTGGGACTACCCCGCACCGTTCGACCTGCGCGTACCGTTGCTCAATTGGGGCCTGGAGGTCGCGCAGGGCCGTTACGTCACCTGCCTTGATGTCCACGAACAACTATACCCCCACGCGTGCACGGCGTTGCTGGCCCGGCTCCATGGCACTCAGGCGGCCCTCGCCTTGGGGGGCGCCGCCCTCCAGCCGGTCTGGTGGTGGGGCGATGTGGTTCTGCCCGTCCCGGACCAGGCCGACGGATCAGCGCCTAAGCCCGTCTTCATGGCCGACCGGAGTCGCTTGGCCACCAAGGATTGCGTGTTCAGGAGTGGCGAACCTGACTCGGAGATCAAGGAATTCATCGAACGGCTCGGCACGCAGTACGCAGTGGATACGATTTGCCAGAGCGACACCCTGGCCCTACGGATGTGTCCGCTCTGATCGTTCGGTGGGAGCTTCGCAAGCGTCCGCAGTTCACGGGGGTAGCTGTAGCGGCTTGCATGTGTGGACATCGGGTAATCACGGCCAGGGCATGGGTTGGGCGTTGGTGCACAATTCAGGTGGCGGAAGAGGCCTTGGCCCACCTGCGGAACATTCCCTTCCCCGCCGACGTGTTCGTCTCGACCGACACCGAGGAGAAGCGCGTAGCCTCGGCGGCCCTGTTCGCCTCATGGGGGCCGGGCACGGCTGAGGTGCGCGTAGTTCCAAACCGTGGCCGGGATGTCGCGCCGAAGCTGGTCGGCTTCCAGGACGTGCACGAGCACTGCGATTACGTCCTGCATCTGCACTCGAAGCGGTCCAGAAGCGGTCCAAGCACGCGGACTTCCTCGCGCTCTGGCGTACCTAGCTGTATGGGACGCTGCTCGGCTCGCCCGCCTTGGTCCGTAGCGTGTTCGAGGCGTTCGGGAACCTGCCACAGCTGGGCATGGTGGCGCCGCAGCACTTCGAGCCCGTGCGGCGCTGCGCCCGTTACTCGATCTCGGTCTCTCCCTCGATCAATGACTTCCCGGAGGAGGCCGGCCAAGTGGACGATACGCCGGCCCATGGCATTGAGCGGCTCTACTCCCACTTGTTTGAGCACGCCGGCTACACCTGGATGAAGATCGCGGACCCCGCGCTGCTGTTCGACACGCGCGCCGTGGTCCGGATTGAGAACCCGGAAGACATCGCGCGCTTCGCGGCGGAGCACGGCGCTAACCTGGCGTCAGGCAGTCTGGCCAAGCGCGCCGAGGTGCCGCCGATGGCGGTGCAGACGCCAACTGATCTGTTGCGCCGGCTCTCCGAAACGATCTCTTCGGCCCCAATGGGCCCCGAGCAGACACGCGAGGCAGCTTGACCGGCCTGCAGGAACTCGGCTTGCGCGCCTGGCGCCTCGCGGACGCGCTGGTGCCGGCGGGGTCTCACGGGCACTGGTGCGTGATCTCGGCCGAAGGCCTAGTCATAGCACGGAAGGCGGGTCTGGCGTACGTGGATTTCCTGGCCGCGACGGGGGAGCCCGCCGGCGGGCGCCTCTACCTCCGACAGATGGCGGGAACGATCAGGCGCGGTCTGTGCTTCGTCCCCGCCGACGCCGAACGCGCACGTCTGGAAATTTGGGGGGTTCAGCGGCCTTCCGAGGGCATTACGCTCTCCTATCGGCTGGTTGGGACAGCTGAGGCGGCGGTGCGGTTGCTCGCTCGACACCCGGGGCTGGTGACGGGGCTGGCGCGGGAGATCTGCCCCACCTTGCTGCGGCCTGAAGTCGCGAAGGCGCGGCTGCGGGACTCGCTCGCCCAGGCGGTGGCTGCCGACGCCCCCATCGAGGACTATCGCCTCTGGTCCTCGCTCTTCGACATTTGGTCACCCGACGACTGGCCCGGCCAGGGAGGTCCGTCGATTGGCTTCCTCGTCTGCCACGGCGGCTTGGGCGTGAACCGGGCGCTGGATGCGACCTTGGCGGGCCTGCGCCGACAGCACGGACCGGAGCAGCCCCACGTGGTCGTGGGGAGGCCGGGACGGGCAGGACTGCGGGCGGCCTTGTCCTCGCTGCCGAGCTGCGACTACGTTGGCATCCTCCAGGCGGGCGAGGTGCTGCCACCCCATGCCTCGCTCCTTGCGCGCGGACGGCTGTCTGCATTGGGCTTGCCTGCCGTCGCCTACGCGGACGAGGACGAACGTCCAGCCGATGGTGGCCCGCCTGCGTCGCCACTGTTCAAACCCGTGCCGAACCGCGCCTTGATGATGTCCGGCACGCTGTCTCGGGGCCTATGGCTCGTCCGGCGCGGGCTGCTGGCGGATATCGAGGACAATGTGCCGGACACGGACAGTCCGTGGGCCGAGGCGCTGCGGTTGGATCTCTGGCTTCGGCTCCACGAGACGGGAGGGACGCGAGCAGGCGGCGCGCGCCGCCTTCCCTTCGTGCTGGCCCACCGCCGGCCGGACGCGGCGATCGCGCCGCCTGAACTGCTGGCGCGCATCGTCAACGCGCACCTGCGCCGTACGGGGCTGCCGTTCGAGGTGGGGCCCGGATGGCCGCTGCGGGTGCGGTCGCAGCCTCTGCCGCAGCCCGGACGGGTCACCATCGTCGTGCCGTCCACGTTTCGCCCGACGGTGGCCGAGCACTGCATCAAGGCTGTGCTGGCAGGCACGCGCCACACCAATTTCGAGCTGGTCGTCGCCGTTTCCCAGGCAGGCCCGCTCGATGCGGCGCAGCGCGCGGTCGCGGCGCGGATCGAGGCTGACGCGAGGGCACGAGTGCTCCCGCTGCGGGCCGAGCGGTTCAATTTCTCCTGGGTAAACAATAGAGCCGTCGCGGCTACGACAGGCGATTACGTTCTTCTGTTGAACGACGATGTCGCTCCTATCGAGCCGGATTGGTTGGATGCCATGGCGGCGCACCTGGCCGATCCCGCTGTGGGCGTGGTCGGGGCGAAGCTGCTCTACCCTGACGGCACTGTGCAGCACGGCGGGGTCATTATGGGCCTGGGCGGCCTTTGCGACCACGCGAACCGGCACCTTGCGGGGGACGCGCCCGGGTATGCCGGGCGGGCTGTACTAGCGCAGGAACTCTCCGCCGTAACGGGGGCGTGCCTGCTCGTCCGGCGACAGGTGCTGGAGCAGGTCGGTGGCCTAGACGAACGTTATCCGAGTTCATTCAACGACGTGGATCTATGTCTGCGTATTCGGGAAGCGGGGTACTCCGTAGTTTTCGCACCCGAAGCGGTATTGCATCACCACGAGCTGCAGACCTACGGCTCTCATTATGCCGGGGAACGCGCGCCATTCAAGGACACCGAGGTGGCCCGGATGCGGGTGCGATGGGCAGGGGTGATCGCAGAGGACCCGTTCCACAGTCCGAACCTTAGCGTCTCGCCCGGCCAGGAGTGGGAACCAGCTTTTCCTCCCCGCCTCCCCCTCTGACTCGACGCCCCTGCCAGGACCCTGAATGACCTTCGTCTCCTACGCCCAGAACTTCGAGGACGTGATGCTCTGGCGCGCCCTGAAAGGCGTCCAGGCCGGGTTCTACATCGACGTCGGCGCGGCGCACCCCGACACGGATTCCGTCACG
>JBBSIT010000150.1:0-7971 GCA_038231995.1 Acetobacterales bacterium
AGTGGGCGGGGCCTGGGTCGGCAGCCGCGACGCGAGCTCGGCAATCGGCACGAATTGCTGCGGCGACAGCGTCCGCAAGGCCAGGTGCTGCTGCGACAGCTCGGCCAGGCGGTCCGGCTCGTTCAGCAGCGCCCATTCCGCCCGCAGCATCCCGATGCGGTTGCGCGTCTCCCCGGTGGCCCGGACCGTCCGTATGATCTCCCGGTCGAGCAACTGCGCCCGGTGCTTGGACTGGTACAGATAGAGGCCGGACGCGCCGGCCAGCAGCATGCAGACGCAGGTGACGGGGCGGATCATGCTGGGGCGAGCTTCCCTGAGGGTTGACGGACGGAGGCGGGCAGGCGGGCCAGGGCGCGCAGCCGGGCGCTGCGCGAGCGGGGGTTGGCGCGGAGCTCGGTCTCGCCGGGCCGCTGCGCCTTCGGGGTCAGCAGCGCGTAGTCCGGCGCGGGCCGGTTCGCGAGCCCGCGCGGGTCGTGCCGCGACGGCAGCGGCTCGCGCCCGGCGGCGCCCAGCATGAAGCGCTTCACGATCCGGTCCTCGAGCGAGTGGAACGACACGGCCACCAGCCGGCCGCCGGGCGCCAGCAGCGCGGCCGCCTGGGTCAGTGCGCGCTCGATCTCGCCCAGCTCGTCGTTCACCCGGATGCGCAGCGCCTGGAAGCTGCGGGTCGCCGGGTCGATGCCGGAGCGATCGGGCGGCACGACGCCGCGGATGATGCCGGCGAGCTGGGCCGTGGTGCTGATCGGCGCCTCGGCCCGCGCGGCCACGATGGCGCGCGCGATGCGGCGGGACAGCCGCTCCTCGCCCAGCTCGAACAGCGTGTCGGCCAGCTCCGCCTCGGGCAGGCCGTTCACCAGGTCCGCCGCCGTCGGCCCGGCGTTTCCCATGCGCATGTCGAGCGGCCCGTCGGCGCGGAAGCTGAAGCCCCGCGCGGGGTCGTCGATCTGGAACGAGGACACGCCGAGGTCGAGCACGATCCCGTCCAACGCCGTGACACAGCACTCGGCCAGCAGCGCCAGCATGTTGCCGAAACGCCCCTGCACCAGGTGCAGCCAGTCGGGGTAACGGGCCGCCAGCGCCGCGCCGCGGGCGATGGCGGCGGGATCGCGGTCGATCGCCCACAAGGTGCAGGACGCCGCTTCCAGGATGGCGGCCGCGTAGCCGCCGCCGCCGAATGTGCCATCGAGGTAGGCCCCGCCGTCGCGCGGGGCGAGCGCTGCCAGCACCTCCGGCAGCATGACCGGGACGTGGTTCATGCCGCCGGCCCTGATGCCGGGCTGCCAGGCGCCGGGCTGCCAGGCAGCGTCAGCCCACGCTCGCGCGCCCGCTCCCGCGCCTCGGCCCGGCGGCGCTCGGCGGCGCCGGGTTCCCAGATCTGGAACGTGCGGCCGAGGCCCATGAACACGACGGCGTCGGTCAGGCCGGCATGGGCCACCAGCGCCTCGGGCAGCACGATCCGCCCTTCCTTGTCCGCCTCGACCGGGAAGGCGTCGGCGTAGAGGGCTGCGGCGAGGTCGTCATGCGCCTCGCTGAACAGGTCGAGCCGATCGAGCGGGCCGGCGAGCGTCTGGAACACGTGGGCCGGCCAGGCCTCGATGCAGGTATGCTTGTGCGAGGGGCGCAGCACGAGCGATGGCGCCGCGCCGTCGGATGCCGCGCGCAGGCTGGTCCGGAACGAGGCCGGAACGGAGACGCGCCCCTTCGAGTCGAGACGGTTCTGGTGCGTGCCGAGGAATTGGCTCATCGAATCCAGCCCCTTCCCCAACCACTGCCACCCGTCCCGCGGCGGGCCCGCTTAACCGATCTGTCCCGCGCCTTGGGATGACATGGGTTAGCATGGGCAATCGTGGGCGTCAAAGGGAATAGGTTGTATCTACTTTGCGACACGCTCCAAATTTCAAAGTAATTCAAGGGTTTACGGGACGTTCACAGCGCTGCATACGAGCGTAATGAATACCCCGCTTTGTTTACTTTATGTTCCTGTGGAGAAGTCTGTGGAGCGATCTAGAAAAATGGCGCCAGACGGCCTGTAAGCCGGGTTCTGTCCACCTCGAAAAGCTCGCGCTTTCGTGAAGTGAGACGGCCATTCCTCTGCGACGCGCATCGCTGCGCGCCTGTCGCGACCAACCCGGGCGACGGGGCGGGAACGCCCCTGCGTCACGTCGAATTCACGGTGTTTCCACCCCGACTCGCCGCCGCCGGCCACCCCTATTCGGTCTTGCTCCCGGTGGGGTTTACCCTGCCGCCCCCGTTGCCGGGGGCGCGGTGCGCTCTTGCCGCACCGTTTCACCCTTACCCGCCGCGCCCTGCCCGCCTCCGAGGAGACGACCAGGACGGGACGGGCGGTCTGTTCTCTGTGGCACTGTCCCTAGGGTCGCCCCCGCCGGCCGTTAGCCGGCACCGTGTTCCCGTGGAGCCCGGACTTTCCTCCACCCGGGGAGCGAACTCGCGCCCGTCCCCAAGCAGCGGCCGTCCGGCCGTCTGGCACCGGGTTGATGCCTGCCTCGTCCGCCTGCGTCAAGCGGTCCGGCACACCCGCGCCACCGCCGCCAGCCGCGCGAGGGTGCCGGCGTCGGCCTCGCCCGTCGCCGACTCGGGCCGCCAATGCAACTGGAACGCGCGCAGCACCGTGTCGAGCGGCAGGTCGGGGCGGTAGCCGATCGCGTCCAACGCCGCCCGCACGTCGCCCGGGTCCTGGCCGGCGCCGTGCATCTCACCCGGCCACAGGCCGACTCCGTTCTCCGCCAGCCCCTGCCAGTCGAACCGTTCGCCCGGGTCCTGCTTGCGGTCCGGCGCCACGTCGCTGTGCGCCACCACGTTGCGGGCGGGGATGGCGTGGCGCGACAGCACGGCGAGGCACAGGTCGCACACCGCCGCCATCTGCAGCGCGGGGAAGTCGCGATAGCCCCAGTCGTGCCCGGGGTTGACGATCTCGACGCCGATGGAGCGGTCGTTCAGCGCCGTATGCCCGCGCCAGTATGACACGCCGGCGTGCCAGGCCCGGTGCTGCTCGTCCACCAGGCGCCAGGCCGTGCCGTCCTCCTCGACGACATAGTGCGAGGACACGCGGGACGCCGGGTCGCGTAGCCGGTCGATGGCGTCCTGGGCGGTCCGCATCCCGGTGTAGTGCAGGACCAGCGTGTCGATCGGGGTGCCCGGCGGGCGGTCGTCCTGGTTCGGGCTGGGCAGCGCGCGGATGCGCGGACTCACAACCCCCGCTCGCGCTTGATGCAATCCCAGGACGCGTTGATGGTGGCGACCTTGTCGCTGGCGCGCGACACGAACTCGGCCGGCACGCCGCGGGCGGCGAGCGTATCCGGGTGGTTCTCCCGCATCAGCTTGCGCCAGGCGAGCCGCAGTTCCTCGTCGGTCGAGGACCGCGCGACGCCGAGCACGGCGTAGGGATCGGTCTCGTTGGTGGCCGGGCGGCTCGCGGCGCCGCGGGCGCGGTCCCAGGCGGCCTGGTCGAGCCCGAAGGCCTGGTGCACCCGGCTCAGCATGTCCAGTTCGGCGACCGTCACCGGGCGGTCGGCGCGGGCTACGGCGAAGAGCGCTGCCAGCACGTCCTCCAGCAATCCGCGGTTGTCGGCGAAGTTCTCGCCGAGCTGGTCCGCGTAGGGCTCGAAGCTCTCGGCGCTGTCGCGGGCCTGGTCGAACAGCCGGCCGATGTCGCGCACGGCCTCGGGCGGGATGCGGAACTGCCGCTTGAAGGCGTCGATTTCGGCGCGCACCACCGTGCCGTCGCACTTGGCGAGCTTGGCGGACAGCACGACGACCGCCAGGGCGAACAGCTGCTCGCGCTGGCCGAGCATGGCCGCGAGCCGCGCCGGGTTGAGCGGCGAGCCGCCGAAGCTCACGTTCGGCACGCCTTGGTCGGCGGCATGGCCCAGCGCCGCCCCCAGCACCGCGCCGAACGGCCCGCCCATCGCGAACCCGGCGACCCCACCCAGCAGCTTGCCCCAGTAGCTCATGGGCGCAGCCTACCACGGCGCCGGCCCGCTGTCAGGCCGCGGGCTATGCTTGTGCCGCCATACATGGTGCTGTGACGGCTCACGAGGCGAGGGGCGTGGGATGGGTGCAGCGGGCTGGCAATTCTGGATCGACCGCGGCGGCACGTTCACGGACCTGGTTGCGCGCGATCCGTCCGGCCGGCTCTCCACGCACAAGTTGCTGAGCGAGAACCCCGGCCGCTACCGGGACGCGGCCATCGCCGGCATCAAGCAGGTGCTGGGCGTGCCATTGGATCAGCCGATCCCGCCGGGCCAGGTGGATCAGGTCAAGATGGGCACGACGGTCGCCACCAACGCGCTGCTGGAGCGCCGGGGCGAGCGGGTGCTGCTGGTGGTCAACCAGGGTTTCGGCGACCTGCTGCGCATCGGCAACCAGGCACGGCCGCGGCTGTTCGACCTGCATGTGACCCTGCCGACTCTTCTCTATGAGAGAGTGGCGGAGGTGCCCGGGCGCGTCGGCATCGGCGGCGAGGAGGTCGAGGCGCTGGACGAGGCGGCAGCAACCCGGGCTTTCGCGGCGGCAGCGGCGGACGGCATCCGCGCCTGCGCCATCGCGCTGATCCATGCCTGGAAATACCCCGCGATGGAGCGGCGGCTAGCGGAGCTGGCTGCTGAGGCCGGCTTCATCCAGGTCTCGGCCAGTCACGCCGTCAGTCCGTTGCTGCGCCTGGTGCCGCGCGGCGACACGACGGTGGTGGACGCCTACCTGTCGCCGATCCTGCGCCGCTACGTGGAGCAGGTGGCGGGCGAGCTCGCGGGCGTGCGGCTGCTGTTCATGCAGAGCAGCGGAGGGCTGGCGCAGGCCGACCGGTTCCAGCGCAAGGACGCCATCCTGTCCGGCCCGGCCGGCGGCATCGTGGGGGCCGCGCGCACCGCCGCCATGGCCGGGCTCGAGCGGATCATCGGCTTCGACATGGGCGGCACCAGCACGGACGTGGCGCTGTACGACGGCGGCTTCGAGCGCGCCTTCGAGACCGAGATGGCCGGCGTGCGGATGCGCGCGCCGATGATGGCGATCAACACGGTGGCGGCCGGCGGCGGCAGCGTGCTGCACTTCGACGGCGCGCGCTTCCGCGTCGGGCCGGACAGCGCCGGCGCCAACCCCGGACCGGCCTGCTACCGCCGCGGCGGGCCGCTCACCGTGACCGACGCCAATGTCTGCGTCGGCAAGATCCAGCCGGCGCATTTCCCGCCGATCTTCGGCCTCGGCGGCGACGAGCGGCTGGACGCGGGCGCGGTGCAGGCCGGTTTCGCGCAGCTCGCCGAAAAGGTCGCGCAGGCGACCGGGGAGCGCCGCGACCCGCGCGAGGTCGCCGAGGGCTTCCTGCGCATCGCGGTGGCCAACATGGCCAACGCGATCAAGCAGGTCAGCGTGCAGAAAGGCCACGATCCCGCGCGCTTCGCGCTGCAATGCTTCGGCGGCGCGGGCGGGCAGCACGCCTGCCTGGTCGCCGACGAGCTCGGCATGGAGACCGTGTTCATCCACCCCTATGCCGGCGTGCTGTCCGCCTACGGCATGGGCCTTGCCGACCAGGCCGTGCTGCGCGAGCAGGCGGTGGAGCTGCCGTTCGGCGCCGAGGCGGCGCCCGCGCTCGACGCCGTGGCCGGCCGGCTGGCGCAGGAGGCCGCAGCCGAGCTGGCCGGGCAGGGCGCCGACCCGGCGCGCATCACCGTCCGCCGCCTGGTGCACCTGCGCTACGCCGGCACCGACGCGGCCCTCCCCGTGGCGCTGGCCGACCCCGCCCGGGTCGTGGCCGACTTCGCCGCCGCCCATCGCGCCCGGTTCGGCTTCGCGACGCCCGAGCGGCCCCTGGTGGCCGAGGCCGTCGCCGTTGAGGCGGTCGCAGCCGGCGAGGCCGTGCAGGAGCCGGTGCTCGCGCTCCGGGGACAGGACGCGCTGGCGCCGGTCGACCATGTGGCGATGTGGACCGGCGGCGCCGAGCACGCCACGCCGGTGTTCGAGCGCACAGCACTCCGCGCTGGCGACCGCATCCCCGGCCCGGCGCTGGTCCGCGAGGCCAACGCCACCACCGTGGTCGAGCCCGGCTGGACCGCCGAGGTGACAACGCAGGACCACATGCTGCTGCGCCGCACCGAGGCGCTGCCGAGCCGGGTCGCGGCCGGCACCGAGCGCGCCGACCCCGTGCTGCTGGAACTGTTCAATAATTTGTTCATGAACGTGGCTGAGCAGACCGGCGCAGTGCTGCAGAACACCTCGTTCAGCGTGAACATCAAGGAGCGGCTGGACTTCTCCTGCGCCATCTTCGACGCGGACGGCGGCCTGGTCGCCAACGCGCCTCATGTCCCGGTGCACCTGGGCGCCATGGGCGAGAGCGTGCGCACCGTGCTGCGCACCCGCGGCGCCACCCTGCGGCCCGGCGATGTCGTGGCGCTCAACAACCCGTTCAACGGCGGCACCCACCTGCCGGACGTGACCGTCATCACCCCCGTGTTCGACCCGGCCGGCACCGCGATCCGCTTCTTCGTGGGCAGCCGCGGCCACCATGCCGACATCGGCGGCACGACGCCGGGCAGCACGCCGCCGGGCAGCCGCACCTTGGAGGAGGAAGGCGTCGTCATCGACGATTTCCTGCTGGTGGAGCAGGGGCGCTTCCGCGAGGCCGAGTTCCGCGCGGTGCTGGCCCCCGCCCGCTATCCCGCGCGCAGCCCGGACGTGACCGTCGCCGACATCAAGGCGCAGGTGGCGGCCAACGAGCGCGGCGTGCAGGAGCTGACCCGCGTGGTCGAGCAGCAGGGCTGGGACACCGTGCGCGCCTACATGCGCCACGTGATGGACAATGCCGAGGAGAGCGTGCGCCGCGTCATCGAGCGCATCGGCAATGGGGCGTTCGACTACACCATGGACGACGGCTCGCCACTGCGCGTGGCCGTCACGGTGGACCGGGCGGCGCGCACGGCGACGGTGGACTTCACCGGCACGGGGCCGCAGCGGGCGGACAACTTCAACGCGCCGCCGGCGGTGACGCGGGCCGTCGTGCTCTACGTGTTCCGCTGCCTGGTCGGCGCCGACATCCCGCTGAACGACGGCTGCCTCAAGCCGATCCGCATCGTGATCCCGCCGGGCACCTTCCTGTCGCCGGCGCCGGGGGCGGCGGTGGTGGCCGGCAACACCGAGGTCAGCCAGGCCGCCTGCAACGCCCTGTTCGGCGCGCTCGGCGCGCTCGCGTGCAGCCAGGCGACCATGAACAACTTCCTGTTCGGCGATGCGGCCCGGCAGTATTACGAGACGATCTGCGGCGGCATGGGCGCCGGCCCCGGCTTCCCCGGCGCCTCGGCGATCCAGACGCACATGACCAACACGCGCATGACCGACCCCGAGGTGCTGGAGCTGCGCTACCCCGTGCGGCTGGAGCGCTTCGGCCTCCGCCGCGGCTCGGGCGGCGCCGGGGCGCAGGCGGGCGGGGACGGCGCCGTGCGCCGCATTCGGTTCCTGGAACCCATGACGGCCGTGATCGTCGCCTCCCGCCGG
Source organism: Acetobacterales bacterium (assembly GCA_038231995.1). Classification (GTDB taxonomy): domain Bacteria; phylum Pseudomonadota; class Alphaproteobacteria; order Acetobacterales; family Acetobacteraceae; genus JBBSIT01. The sequence continues at coordinate 7,501 of JBBSIT010000150.1, forward strand.
GAGGTCGCGCCGTTCGGTATGCGCGGCGGAGCGGACGGCGCGCCGGGCCGGCAATGGGTGGAACGGGCCGGCGGCGAGGTCGAGACCCTGTCCGGCACGGCGCGTGCGGAACTGCAGCCCGGCGATGTCTTCGTGATCGAGACGCCGGGCGGCGGCGGATATGGGGCGGGCGATTAGCATGCGCCTCGGCCGGGCGCTCCTGATCGGGCTGGGCGCGCTGCTCCTGCTGCTGGTCGCCGCCGTGTGGGTGGTGCCCGGCCTGCTCGACTGGAACCGCTACCGCAACAGCATCGAGGCCCTGGCCTCCGCCGGCGTGGGCCGGCCGGTGCGCATCCGGGGCGACGTGACATTGCAATTGCTGCCGCAGCCGGTTCTGACCGCGTCCAGCGTCCAGGTGGCGGACGCGGGCGACGGCGTGGCGCTGACGGCCCGGGAGCTTCGGCTGCGCGTGGCGCTCGGTCCGCTGCTGGC
>JBBSIT010000151.1:0-7949 GCA_038231995.1 Acetobacterales bacterium
ACGGGTGCAGGCGCAGGCCATCGCGATCGGCGGTCCGATCACGTACCTGGAGCCGGAGGAGGGCGAGAAGGCCAACAAGGTCCTCGACCAGATCCATCTGCGCGCCTGGGACCTCTGGAAGCGGACCGCGGCGGAGAAGCGCTAGGATAGTCATATCGCGCAGCCCGCCCTGCGGGCCGGCTGAGTCAACTGAAGCAGCACATGGAAACGGATCGCCGAGGGTTCCTGAAGGGGACGGTTGGGGTTGCGGCAGCCACGACCGGGATGGGCGCGGCTGCAGGAGAGAGCCACGCGGCCGCCGGGCAGGCCGGCTTCGAGATGCCCCGGGGCATGACCCTTCTCAACATGCGCCGCGGCGGCGGCTACGGCCTGGGCGTGAGGACCGAGAAGGGCATCCTCGACGTGTCGGTCGCAGGCCAGGCGCTCGGCTTGCCCGTGCCGCTCGACATGGATGACCTGCTGCAGAACGGCAAAGGCGGGATGCTGAAGGCGCTGGTCGAGGCGGCGCAGGCGCGGGCGCCGCAGGCCGCGTTCCTGCAGGAAGAGGACATCCAGTACGGGCCGGCCGTCACGCGCCCCGAGAAGATCATCATGATGGGCTTCAACTACCGGGAGCACGCGCGAGAGACCAACACGCCGATCCCGAAGAATCCGCCCTTGTTCAACAAGTTCAACAACACCCTCAACCATCACGGCGGGACGATCACGCTGCCGACGAAAGTGGCCAGCCACTTCGATTACGAGGTCGAGCTCGTCATCGTCTTCGGGAAGGAGGTCAGGGACGTATCCGAGGCGGACGCGCTGGACTACGTCGCCGGCTACTGCACCGGCAACGATTTCACGGCACGGGATCTGCAGTACCTCACGTCGCAGTTCATGAACGGCAAGACCGGGGACGGCTTCGCCCCGCTCGGGCCTTACATGGTGACCAGCGATCTCGTCGGCGATCCGAACAACCTCCGCCTCGAGACGCGCGTGAACGGCGAGCAACGGCAGGACTGGAACACCAACGACATGATCTTCAACTGCCGCCAGCTCATCAGCTTCGCGTCGCGGATCATGACGATCAAGCCGGGCGACATCCTGTTCACCGGCACGCCGCAGGGGGTGATCTATGGGATGCCGGAGGACAAGCAGGTCTGGCTGAAGCCGGGCGACAAGGTGGCCTGCAGCGTCGAGAAGCTCGGAGAGCTTCGCTTCGAGCTGACGTGAGGCGCGGGGCAAGGCAGGCAGGTCCCTTCGAGGACGCCGATCGTGCGCGGAGAGGTCGTAACCCCCATCGAACACTCCATCGCAGGAGGAGGAACCCATGCAGGACCTGACGACAACCAGCGTGACGGAGGCCGTGGCGGCGCAAATGGCGGACACGCCCGATCCGAGGCTGCGCCAGGTGATGGAGAGCCTGGTGCGCCACATGCACGATTTCGCCCGGGACGTGAGCCTGACGCCCGACGAATGGCTGAAGGCGATGGGCTTCCTGACCCAGGTGGGCCAGGCCTGCACTCCCGCGCGGCAGGAGTTCATCCTGCTGTCCGACGTGCTGGGGCTGAGCGCGCTGGTCAACCTGCTGCACGACAGGTCCGCCACCGAGATTGGCACGGAGAGCAGCCTGCTGGGTCCGTTCTACCAGCAGGAGGCGCCCGCCTTTGCGCTGGGCGACAGCATCGCGGTGCATGCGAAGGGGCCTGAGCTGCAGCTCTATGGCCGGGTCACCGACAAGCAGGGCCAGCCTATCCCGAACGCCCTGATCCAGGTCTGGCAGACGGACGCCGAGGGCAGCTACGACCTGCAGCGCTCCGACGGACAGCAGATGGACATGCGCGGCAACTTCCGCGCCGACGCGGAGGGCCGGTTCCATTTCCGCACCGTGCGGCCGCTCGGTTACCTGATCCCGATGGACGGCCCGGTGGGCGCCCTGATCGCCGCTCAGAAGCGCCACGGCTATCGGCCGGCCCACGTCCACGTCCTGATCGGCGCGCCGGGCTACCGGGAGCTGGTGACGGCGCTGTATCTCGGCCAGGACGAGCACATCGGCTCGGACACGGTGTTCGGCGTGTCCCGTTCGCTGGTGGTGGACCCGGTGGCCGACGACCCGGCTGCGCCGATCCCGGGCATCCCCGCTATCCGATACGACTTCCGCCTTGCCGCGCAAGCGGGGAACGCCAGCGGCCGGGTCGGCGCCGACCCGGCGCAGATCATGGCTGCGGAATAGGCCGCCTACATCTCCACCTTCGTGCCGAGCTCCACCACGCGGTCCGGCGGGATCAGGAAGTAGTCGGGCGCGCGCACGGCGTTGCGCGTCATGAAGGCGTAGATGCGCTCCTGCCAGCGCGGCAGGTCGGGCTGCAGGGACGGCACGGGCTCCTCCCGTCCCAGGAAGAAGGACGCCGTCGCCGGGTCGCAGCCGACGGCCTCGCGATGCGCTGCGAGCGCCGCCGGCACGTCGGGCTTCTCCGCGAAGCCGAAATGCATGTCGACCTGGCGGAAGCCGGCCGGCAGATCCTCCACCTGGACCCGGTCCGCCTCCGCCACGCGAGGGGCATGGTCGGTGACGACCCTGAGCAGCAGCACGCGCTCGTGCACCACGCCGTTGTGCTTCACGTTCAGCGCGAGCGACGCCGGAACGGCCTCGGACTGCTTCGTGAAGTAAACCGCGGTGCCGCGTATCCGCGCCGGAGCATCCGGCTCGTCGAGGCTCGCGATGAACTCGTCGAGCGGCACCGCGTCCTCGTCGCGCTTGGCGAACGCGACGGCGCGGCCCTGGCGCCAGCACAGCATCGCCGTCAGGGCGACGGCGCCGATCAGGAGCGGGAACCAGCCGCCATCGGGGATCTTGTGCACGTTGGCGGAGACGAACGTGACGTCGAGCAGGAGAAACAGGCCCGCCACGGGCAGCACGAGCGGCAGGGGCCAGCCCCAGACGCCCCGCGCCACCGTCGTGACCAGGAGCGTGGTGACCAGCATGTCGCCGGCGACCGCGATGCCGTAGGCGTTGGCCAGCGCGTCCGAGCTGCGGAACCCGAACACGAGCCCCAGCACCGCCGCCGCCAGCAGCCAGTTGACCTGCGGCACATAGACCTGCCCGGCCGACTCCTCCGAGGTCTGCCGCACCTCCAGCCGCGGCAGGGCGCCGAGCTGGATGGCCTGCTGCACCAGGGCGAAGGCGCCCGAGATCACGGCCTGGCTGGCGATGATCGTGGCCGCCGTGGTCAGCGCCACGGCCGGGATCAGCAGCCAGCCGGGGAACAGCAGGAAGAACGGGTTGGCCGCCGCCGCCGGGTCGGCGAGCACCAGGGCGCCCTGGCCGAGATAGTTCAGCACCAGCGCCGGCATGACCAGGGCGAACCAGTTCACCCGGATGGCCCGGCGGCCGAAATGCCCCATGTCGGCATAGAGCGCCTCGCCGCCGGTGAGCGCCAGGAACACGGAGCCGAGCACGGTGAACGCCGTCCAGCTGCTCGCGTGGCCGGCATAGGCGAGGGCGTAGCGCGGGTCGAGCGCCGCCAGCACCGCGGGCCGGGCGGCCACGTGCACGAGGCCCGTCAGCGCGAGGACCGCGAACCAGACCAGCATCACCGGCCCGAACAGCGCGCCGACCTTGCCGCTGCCGTGGCTCTGGATCGCGAACACGCCCACGAGCACCGCGGCCGCGATGGGGACGACGTAGGGCGCAACCGACGGTATCGCGACTTGCAGACCTTCGATGGCGCTCAGCACGGAGATGGCGGGCGTGATCATGGCGTCGCCGAAGAACAGCGACGCCCCGGCAAGGCCGATCACCAGCAGCGGGCCTCCCAGCCATCCGGCGGCGGGCACGGCGAGGGAGATCAGCGCCATGGTGCCGCCCTCGCCCCGGTTGTCGGCCTGCATGACGATGGTCACGTATTTCACGGCCACGATCAGCACGACGGCCCAGAACACCATCGAGAGCACGCCGAGCACGACGGGCTCCACCGGTTCGCCGCCCGCGGCGCGCAGCGACTCCCGGAACGCGTAGATCGGGCTGGTGCCGATATCGCCGAACACCACGCCGAGCGCGCCCAGCAACAGCGCCGCCCGCACGGGGTGCTCGGTCAAGGCTGGGGTGGAGGCGGCCGCGGCAGATGAGGGCATGGGCAGACGATCCCCGGAATGGCTGGACGGTGGAGCAGTGCGCCGCCGCATGGCGGAGCGCTCACGGTAGCAAGGTTCCGTCCTTTGCCCGTCTGGAAAAGGGAGCTTCGCTGCGGGTCATGCGTTGGAGCCCGGACCATCGTCGTCCAAGGGATCACCGCGCCCATGAGCCGTATCTACCTGCTGCACGAGAACCCGGCTTGGCTGCCGCCATTGGCAGCCGCGTTCCTGGGCGGCGAGCTCGCTGCGCTCCGTTCCCAAGCCGCCTGACGCCGCGGTGCAACGATCGACGTCCGAGGCTGCCCTCCTGCGGCTCGCAGCCACGCTGCGCGACGGCGGCTATCGCTTCATCACGCCGACGCCGGCGACGCATGAGCGGGTGAACCGCCGGGCGGGCAACGCGTGGGCGCGCGGCGTGGAGGACGTGTTCGGCTGGAGCCGGCCGTTCCGCGAGGGCGTGCTGGCGCCCGGGATCGTCGCGCTGATGGAGGAGGCGGGCGTGCTCGCGCGCGCCGGCGAGGACTGGCGCAGCCTGGTGCGGCTGTCGAGCCTCGGCGATGCGTTGTTCCTCCACTCGGCCTACCCGACCGACGCGGCTGACGCTGTGTTCTTCGGCCCCGACACCTACCGCTTCGCTTCTGCCCTCGACGCCCATCTCGCGGCCCGGCCGGCGCCGGTGCGCCGGGCCGTGGATATCGGCTGCGGCGCCGGGCCGGGCGCCGTGCTGATCGCACTGAGCCGGCCGGGGGCCGAGGTGCTGGCCGTGGACATCAACGAGGCCGCACTCAGGCTCACCCGGGTCAACGCGGCGCTCGCGGGCGCGGACAATATCGCGGCGCACCGTCGCGATCTCCTGTCGGGCGTCCCCGGGCAGTTCGACCTGATCGTCTCCAACCCGCCCTATTTGGTGGACCCGGCGGCGCGGGCCTACCGGCACGGGGGCGGGCCGCTCGGCGCCGGGCTGTCGCTGGCGATCGTCGCCGCGGCGCCGGCCCGGCTCGCGCCCGGCGGCACGCTGCTGCTGTACACGGGTGCCGCGGTCGTGAACGGGACCGACCCCTTCCGTATGGCGGCGGCGGAACGACTTAGGGGACAGGGCATCCGCTGGACGTATTGCGAGGTCGATCCGGACGTGTTCGGCGAGGAACTCGCGGGCGGCGCCTACGCTGAGACCGACCGGATCGCTGCCGTGGTGCTCACGGCGACCAAGCAGGAGTGAACACCCATGCCCGATGGCGGCCTCAAGCCCTCCGTGGCGGCGCACGACGAGACTGCGCTGCACCAATACCTCGCCGGGTTCAATGATGTGCGCTTCAACCCGGCGCTGCCGACCGTGGACTGGCAAGCGGACGTCGATACTCTGGCCGAGGGATTGCGGATCGAGGGCGAGTTCCTCGAGGCGGCGCGGGCGGCGGTCTCGTCGCGCGCAGCTGCGGCGCCGGCCGACCCCGACGGTTTCGTGGCCTGGTTCGAGGAACTGGACCGCAGCGGCCCCGGGGCGGGCGACACGCTGTTCCCGTGGCTGGCCGAGACGGCCACCATGGAGGAGATGCGCTGGTTCCTGACGCAGGAGGTCGCGGGCGAGGCTGGGTTCGAGGACCTGGCGGCGATCACCCAGGTGAAGCTGCCGCAGCGGCCGAAGCTGGAGATCGCGCGCAACTACTGGGACGAGATGGGCCGCGGCAACGCGAAGGGCATGCACGGCCCGATGCTGGAACTGCTCGCCGGGCGCCTGGGACTGCATCCGGCCGTGGAGACGACGGTGTGGGAGTCGCTGGCGCTGGCCAGTACGATGGCCGGGCTGGCGGCCAACCGGCGCTACGCCTACCAGTCCGTGGGTGCGCTGGGCGCCATCGAGCAGACGGCGCCCGCCCGGGCAGCGCTGGTGGCGGCCGGGCTAAAGCGGCTCGGCGTGCCGGCGGGCGACCGGCACTACTTCGACCTGCACTCGGTGCTGGACGTGAAGCACGCGGCGGCGTGGAACAAGGAGGCGCTGCATCCGCTGGTGGCCTCGGACGCCCGCCTAGCCCCTGCCATCGCCGAGGGCGCGCTGATGCGGCTTGAATGCGGCGCCGCCTGCTTCCGGCGCTATCGGCGCGAGTTGGGCTGCTGATCGGCGGGCTCGACCCTGCTTCCGCTCCCGCAGCTCAGGTGCTGATATGTTATCGGTAGGGCCAAGTGGCGCAGATGCAGGGAGGGAGCGGGCGATGATGAAGGACGCGATCTATGGCGGGGTGAACGCAGCCGTGCTGACTGCCATGCAACCGGACCTGTCGGTGGACCTGGACCGCATGGCCGCGCATTGCCGCTGGCTGCTGGCGAATGGCTGCAACGGGCTGGGCATCCTGGGCACAACCGGGGAGGCGAACTCGCTCGGCCTGTCCGAGCGGCTCGCCCTCATGGAGGGCCTGGCCGAGCGCGGCCTGCCCGCGGCCAGGATGCTGCCCGGCGTGGGCGTGCCGGCCTTCACCGACACCGTGCTGATGGCCCGGCGCGCCGGCGAGCTGGGCTGCCGCGGCGTGCTCGTGCTCCCGCCGTTCTTCTACAAGAACCCGAGCGAGGACGGGCTGTTCGCCTATTACAGCGAGGTCATCCAGCGGGTCGGCGGCGCCACCCAACTCTACTTCTACCACTTCCCCGCGCAGACGGCGGTGCCGGTGACGGTCAGCCTCGTGGGACGGGTGCTGCGCGCCTATCCCGGCGCGGTGAAGGGCATCAAGGACAGCACGGGGGATTGGTCGAACACCAAGGCGTATATCGACAACTTCGCCCAGGACGGCTTCGAGGTCTATTGCGGCGACGACGGGCACCTGCACCAGGTGCTGCAGGCCGGCGGCGCCGGGTCGATCTCGGCCGCCAGCAACGTCAGCTGCGCGACGAACGCCGAGGTCTATGCCAACTGGGGCAACCCATCGGGGGACGAGGCGCAGCGGACGCTGACGGCCCTGCGCGCCGCCGTGACCTCGGCGGCCCTGATCCCTGGCCTGAAGGCGCTTGTGGCGCGCAACACGGGGGAGGCGGACTGGGAGAATATCCGCCCGCCGCACACGCGCCTCGCGGCCGACGCCAAGGCCAAGCTGTTCGCCACCTTCGACGCATGCGGCGTCACCCTGGCGAAGGCGGCGTAGCCTTGCCTGATGCTGCGCTAAGCCGGTCCCATGGACTTGATCAGCTCGAACACTCGCTTGCGGACGGCGGGGTCGGTGATGCGGTAATAGGCGCGGACGAACTCGAGCGTCTCGCGCCGGTTGAGCGAGTCGTCGGCGCCGAAGCCTTCCTGCGCCTCCGCGAAGCCGCCCACGGCGCGGGTGGTCTGATAGGTGCCGCACAGGTCAGCCAGCGGCGCCGGCATATCGTCGAAGAAGAACGATATCGAGACGTCGAGAACCCGGGACAGGTCGAACAGCCTCGATGCGCCGACCCGGTTCACTCCCCGCTCGTATTTCTGTACTTGCTGGAACGTCAGCCCCAACGCCTCGCCAAGGCGCTCCTGCGACATGCCCATGAGCGCGCGGCGCAACCGGATGCGTCCGCCGACATGCACGTCGATTGGGCTGGGCCGGCTCTCCTTCTCGGGCGGCGGCGCGGGCGGCTCAACCTCGAAATCGGACTGAGATGACGACATGGAAACTTCCGGACAGACTGCGCGAACCAGCAGCGCCGCTTGTGCATCGGTATATAGTGTCACAACCTGCAATTGTCAACTGCCGCGTATCAAAGCTGGAGCGGCGTCCAGAAAACAGTCTAGGTTCCATGTTCATGCGACTGGCGCCGCCCGCTTGCGGCCGAGGCCGACGCCCAGCCCGGCCAGGAAGAGGGCGAGCGCCGCCGGCAGA
>JBBSIT010000152.1:0-7932 GCA_038231995.1 Acetobacterales bacterium
CACCTGCGTCTCCAGCGCCTCGGCGGCATCGGCCGGGGCGAGCCGCCCGAGGGACAGGCGCAGTTCCGTGGCCCGGGAGGCGGCGCGGGCTCGGAGCAGGCGGTCCCGCCCCGCCGTCAGCGCGTCATAGACCAGCAACGCGCCGTCCGCATCGCCCTTGGCCTCAAGGCGTATGGCGCGCGCGAAGGCGAGCAACGGGTCGTCCGGCAAGGCGGCCAGCAGGGCATCGACGACGGCGAACGGGCCATGCAGCGCGATCGCCTCCGCGGCAAGCGGCAACAGGCGGCTGCGCAGCGCCGGCGGGTAGCTCATGACGAGCGGCAGCGTGGAGGCCATCACGTCGGACGCGCCGGGCGCGTTCTCGTCGAGCATGAGGTCGCGGGCCGCGCGCCACAGCGAGACCTCGTCCGTCCCGGTCAGCTTCGGGTCGTCCAGCGCCGAAGCATCCTCCACCCGGCCGAGGAGCATGGCAGCGACCGCGGACAACCCGGCGACGTCGGCGTCGGCGGCCTGCGGCTCGTCGGCCTGGGCGTTGGTCAGAGGGCATGCGCCTCGACGCTGAGGCCGAGCGCGATCATGGATTGGGCGGCGGCGAGGCGCTTGCGCAGCCGGACGCGGGGCGGCGCCGCAGCCGAGTCGACGACCTGGGCCTGCATGCGCCGCAGCAGCACGTCGCTCGGGTCCGCCGGGAAGTCGAAGCGCCGGGTCAGCGGCGTCGCGTCGGACAGGCTGTTGAGGTCGCCGGCCGAGGCAGCCAGCACGGCGTCCGGCACGGCGAGAATGAAGCCGGCCTTGCCAGCCTGCAATTGCAAGCGGTCGGCAAGGGGCTCGACGGCCACGCCGAGCCAGGACGGGGCGACCGTGAACTCAGGCGTCCGCCGCTGCACCGCGACGCCGCCGGCGACACCGGCGGCCGGGTTCAGGGTGCCGACCAGCAACGCGTGCCCGCCTTCGTCGTCGGGCACGACGACGACCTGGCCGGGGACTGGGGACGCCAGCTCCAGGCCAGCCGGCGACAGGAGGAGCACGATCGCCTTCGCGGCCGACCCGTGCAGTGAGACCTGGATGCGCCACCCGTCGGGCTCGCGCTGCAGTTGGAGCTGCGCGCTCGCCGGCATCGGGATGCGCACCATCGTGGCCGCCGGCAGGAGCTGGACCGTCGCCTGCGCCAAGGCCGGCACGTCGCGAAGGCCGCTCAGGTCGAGAGGGCGGCGCTCATCGAAGATAACGACTCCGCCGCCGCCACGGCGGAAGGCGGCCGCGCCGACCCCGGCCGGGAAGGGCGCGAGGAAGGTCGGCTCGTCCGCCGCGACCGGGACCGTCGCGAGGGCCACGGGACCAGGCGCCACGGGACCAGGTGTTGAGGGAGTGGGGCCAGCGGGAGGGGCGGACGGCATCGCCTGCTCGATCCTAGGAGGCGGCGCGGCCTCCGCGGGCGGCTTCGCCGGCGCCTCGGCTGGAACGGCGGTTGGGGCCGGTGCTGCCGGCGCGGGGGCCGCCGGTTCCACGGCGGGAGCGGCCGGCGGGGCGCCCGTCTGCGGCTGAGGCGCGGCCGGCTCGGGGGCGCCGGGACGAATTGCCGCCCGCGCTTGCGCCGGGGACGGTTGCCGGGCCTGGAGCGGCCGGGCGCGCGGCGCGTCGAGGATGTCGATCACCACGCGGTTGCCTGTCCGCGTGGAGCGCAGCTTGGCGCCCGGTGCGATGGTGATCTCCGCGGAGCCATAATTTCCGATGAACGACAGCACGTTGCGCGGCATGCGCGCCGGGTCGGGTATGACCGACGCTCCGTCGAACGACACCGTGATCCGGTCCCCATCGGCCGCGGTCTCGAACGGGACGCGTTCGGAGAAGTCGAACACGATGCGGCCGAACCCGGCGTGGCTGTCGGCGCGGACCGAAGGAGTGACGTCCGCGAAGGCCGGCCCGGCCGCGAGCAGGCCGACGAGGAAGATTGACGTGCGCATCATTGAGCGGACTCCATATTGGTGTCGCTGCCGCAGAGCGCGGCGATCTCTTGCCTCGCCACTGCGACGGTCTGGCCGGGGTCGCCGACCTTGCGCGGCGGCCTCCGCTCCGGTCCCACCGCGTCAGCCATGCCCGAGCACCTTCTCGATCTTCTCGCGCAGCGTCTCGGCGTTGAACGGCTTGACGATGTAGCTGGACACCCCGGCCTGCTTGGCGGCGATGACGTTCTCGGCCTTGCCCTCGGCCGTGACCATGATGAACGGCATGTCGTGCAGTCGGGCATCCGCCCGGACTTCCTGCAGCAGCTCCAGACCGTTCATGGGCTCCATGTTCCAGTCGCTGATGGCGAGGCCGAACTCGCCGGCGCGCAGCTTCGCCAGCGCCTCCGCGCCGTCGGACGCCTCGGCGACGTTGTCGAAGCCGATCTGCTTCAGCAGGTTGCGGACGATCCGCAGCATGGTCCTGTAGTCGTCGATAATGAGGACACTCATCGACTTATCCAGCGGCATGACAGGTCCTGATCCGCTCACGCACTAGGACGGCGTGTTCGCCCGCGTGCGCATCTAGGCGAGCTGCGCCGTGGCCAGCCGTGCGCGATCGGGCAGCATCGCCGCGAGGACGGCGGCGGCCTTGGCCTCCTTCATCCGGTCCAGGACCTGCAGCAGCACGGGCATCTCCATCTCGTTCAGGATGGCGGCGGCGTCGCGCGGGCGCATGGTCTCGTAGGTCTTGACCAGGCCGCGCCAGTTCGCGTCGTCCCGCTCGCGCCGCGCGGTCTCAAGCTGCTCCAGCCGCGCCTGCAGGGCGGCAAGCTCGTCCACCCGCGCGCCGAGGCGGCGCTCGGCCGCGCCTGTGATCGACTCCCGGCTGCCAAGCGCCTGCTCGCGCGCATCGAGCGCAGCGCGCCGCGCCCGCAGCTCCAGGAGCAGCGCGCGCTCCGCCTCCCCGACCGGGGGCTCGGATGGCTGCATGGGCGCCGGCGCGGCGGATTCAGCGGCCGGAGCGGGGCTTGGAGGCGGGCTCGCCGCCGGGGCGGACGAGGCATGCGCCGACGCCACCACCGCCGACCCGGCCTGCGCCACCACCGCCGAGCCGGCCTGCCAGGCCAACCCGGACAGCGACGCGGCTTTCAGCACGGCGAGCGCGCCCATCGCAACGATGGCCATGGGCAACGGACGCATCAGCGTGCGACCCGGCATCATCGGGCCACCCGCAGCGCGGCCAGCAGGTCGCGTTCCGCCTGGCTCCGCACGCGCGGCTCCGCGTCCGGTTCGGGCACGGCGGCGCGGGCCGCCTCCGGCGCCCTCCCGGAACGGACCAGTGCGTCCAGCCGGTCGGCCAGGCGCTCGCCGCGCTCCACGAGGAAGGTGAGGTCGTCCTTCACCGAGACCGCGGCGTCCGCCTGGCGCGAGACCGCCCGCCCCGCCCCGTCGGCGAGCGCGCGGAGGCGCTCGATCCCCGCCTCCGCCTCGCGCGCGCTGGCGTCGAAACTGCCCGCCAGGTCGGCGAGCGCGGCCCGGTCCTGCCGGATGGCGCCGAGCGCCCGCTCGAGCCGAATCGCGTGGACCATCGTCAGGACAAACAGGCCAAGCAGCACCAGCTCGACCAACCACTGGAAACCGGCCATCGCCACTCTCTCCAAATCGCCTTAGGTGTCAGCCAGCTTGCGCACGACCTCGCGGTCGATCCGGACGGCCACGCGGTTCTTGCGGCGGCCGATGCGGCCCTCGTACAGCGTGACGGCGCCGCAGCGGACCTGGACCGTGGCGCCCGGCGGCGCGCTCAGGGTGATGCGGTCCCCGACCTTGAGGTGCATCACGTCGGATAGCCGCATCGGCTGCTCGTCCAGCACCACCGCCAGCTCGACCTCGGTGGACCACAGCTCCTCGGCCAGGTGCGTCTCCCAGATGCTGTCGCGCCCGAACTTCTCGCCCATGAACTGCTGCAGCAGCAGCTCGCGGATCGGCTCCAGCGTGGCGTAGGGCAGCAGCATCTCCAGCCGCCCCCCGCGGTCCTCCATGTCGATGCGCAGGCGCGCGAGCACGGCGGCGTTGGACAGGCGCGAGATGGTGGCGAACCGGGGATTCACCTCCAGCCGCTCGAACCGGAAGGTCACGGGACAGAGCGGGTCGAAGCTGGCGGAGAGGTCCGCCAGCACGAGCTGGATCAGCCGCTCGACCAACGTGCGCTCGATCGTGGTATAAGGGCGCCCCTCGATCCGCATGGCGGCGGTGCCGCGGCGGCCGCCCAGCAGCACGTCCACGATCGAGTAGATCATGGGGCTGTCCACGACCATGAGGCCGTAATTGTCCCACTCGTCGGCCTTGAACACCGCCAGCATCGCGGGCAGCGGGATGGAGTTCAGGTAGTCGCCGAACCGCAGCGACAGGATGTTGTCGATGCTGACCTCGACGTTGTCGCTGGTGAAGTTGCGCAAGCTCGTGCTCATGATCCGCACCAGGCGGTCGAACACGATCTCCAGCATCGGCAGCCGCTCGTAGGACACCAGGCCGGAGCCGATGATGCGCTGCATGCCGGACCGCGCCTCAGTCTCCGCCGGGCCATCCTCGAAGCCGAGCAGGCTGTCGATCTCGGCCTGGCTGAGCACGCGGGCCGGCTGCGCGTCATCTCCGATCTCGGCGCCCCAGGATGCCGCGAGCGCATCGTCGCCAGTAGCCGGAGCCTGCCCCATTGCTTCGCTCACGTGGGCGCCGCTCATTGGACCAGGAGCTCCGTGAACAGCACGTCCACGACCCGGGCGGGGTGGGCGGCCACGTTGGCGCGGGCGATCAGCTCCTCCGGCCGCATCTCCCGCAGGTAGGTCTGGAACAGGTCCAGCAGCCGCGGCATCGCGGCGGTCACGATCGCCTGGTCCTCGGTGCGCGCCAGCTCCAGCTTCGCCTTCAGCTTGACGAACGCGGCCCGGCGGGCGCCGACGTTCAGGTTGGCCACCATGTCCGGCAGCTCCATGAACACGAGGGCCGGGCGGGCGGGCGGCTTGGCCGGCTGCTCCTCCACCACCTTGGCGTGGCCGAGCAGCCCGGACAGCGCGCCCGAGACCCAGAGGCCGCCAGCGCCTCCGGCCAGGAGCACGACCACGCCGAGCAACAGGAAGAGCTTGCGCCGACCCGGCGCCTTGCCCCCACCCCCGACCGCGACCGCTGCACTCATACCGATACTCCGCACCGCCCGGCGACAATGCTCGGCAAAGATTAACAACCTGTCTCCGCGCCCCTGCGACCCGGCAGGAATTGCCGATCCGGCACGCCATGCCGCGGCGCCGCCCCCCGGAATCCATCGGTTTTGCTTATTCCCGGCCCTGGCATGGCGCTTGCGGAGGGGTAGCCAGCACGTGCCGCCCAGCAACGCACGCGGAGACCATCATGGACACACCGTCGCTCGTCGCCCTGTCCCGTCTCACGGCCCAGCAGCGCGCCATGGACGTCACGGCGACCAACCTCGCCAACGCCAGCACTCCCGGGTTCCAGGCCGGGCGTATGATGTTCAGCGACTGGCTGAGCCGGCAGACCGGGACGGACTCGCCGCCGGGTGGCGCCACCGTCGCCTACGTGCAGGACCGCGCGACCTACCGCGACCAGATGCCCGGCACCCTGCAGCACACCGGCAACCCGTTCGACCTGGCGCTGGGCGGGGAAGGTTACTTCACCGTCGATACGGCCCGGGGGCCGCGGCTGACCCGGGCGGGCCGCTTCACGCCGCAGGCGGACGGCACCATCGGCGACGCGGACGGCAACGCGCTGCTGGATACTGAGGGCAAGCGGCTGCGGCTCTCGACCGGAGATGCGCACATCACGGTCAGCGCGGACGGCACGATCAGCAGCGAGAACGGCAGGATCGGCCGGGTCGGCGTGGTGCGGCCAGCGGACCCGTACCGCATGCAGGCCGAGGGCGGCCGGACGCTGCGGGCCGAGACGCCCACGGCGCCGGTCGAGACGCCGCGGATCGTGCAGGGGGCGGTGGAGGACAGCAACGTGCAGCCCGTGCTGGAGACCACGCGGATGATGGCGGCTTTGCGCGAGTTCCAGTTCGCCTCGCAGTTCGTCCAGGCCGAGTCGGACCGCCAGACGAAGGCGATCGACAAGCTCACCCAGCGTCGCCAAAAAGAGGAACAAGCCCATGCGATCGCTCGATATCGCCGGCACCGGGATGCTGGCGCAGCAGACCAACGTCGAAGTCATATCCAACAACATCGCCAACATGACCACGACAGGCTTCAAGCGCCGGCGGGCCGAGTTTCAGGACCTGATCTACCAGAACCTGCGCCGGGTCGGCTCCAACAGCTCGGATAACGGCACGGTCGTCCCCTCGGGCGCGCAGGTGGGCCTGGGCGTCAAGACCGGCGCGATCTACCGCATCAGCGAGCAGGGCAACCTGCAGCAGACCAGCAACAGCCTGGACGTGGCGATCCGCGGCAACGGGTTCTTCCAGGTCACCCTGCCCTCGGGCGAGACGGCCTACACGCGGAACGGCACGTTCGGCCTGTCGCCGGAGGGACAGATCGTCACGGCGGACGGGTTCGCGGTGGCGCCGGGCATCACGATCCCGCCGAACGCGCGGGACGTGACGATCAACGCGGCCGGCGAGGTGCAGGTCAAGATCGACGGCCAGACCGCGCCGCAGACGGTCGGCACCCTGCAGGTGGCGGCCTTCGCCAACGAGGCCGGGCTGGAGGCCACCGGCGGCAACCTGCTGGTCGCGAGCGCCGCGTCGGGCAACGCGGTGACGGGCGTGCCGGGCAGCCCGGGCTTCGGCAGCGTGATGCAAGGTTTCGTTGAGACTTCCAACGTAAACGTAGTCAGCGAGATCACGAACCTGATCTCGGCGCAGCGGGCCTACGAGATGAACAGCCGGGTCATCACGGCGTCCGACCAGATGATGTCCACCCTCACGAACCTGCGGTGATCGCGATGCGCGCCCTTCCCTTGCTTATGGCCGCCCTGCTGGCCGGTTCCGCCTCCGCCGCCACCTTGCGGCCGTTCACGCAATTGGAAGGCGCCGTGGTGCGGCTGTCGGACCTGTTCGAGGGCGCCGGGGACCGCCCGCTCGGCCCAGGGCCGGCGCTCGGCGCCAGCATCACCGTCGAGGCGCCGCAGCTCCTCGCCATCGCGCGCCAGTTCGGCGTCGATTGGCGGCCGTCGTCCTCGGGCGACCGGGCCGTGCTGGAGCGCCCCGGCCGCCCGCTGCCGCGCGAGGAGGCGATGGCGGCGCTGCGCACGGCGCTCGGCCCGTCCGCGGCCGACTCGGAGCTGGAGATGGCGACCTATACGGCGCCCATGATCCCGATGGCGGCCGACGCCCACCCCACCGTCAGCCAGCTCAGCGTTGACCCGGCGACCGGACGGTTCACCGCCCTGCTCACCATCGGCGCCGGGGACGGTCCGCCGGTGCAGTCGCGGCTGTCCGGCCGGCTGCAGGAGATGGTGGAGCTGCCCGTGCCCCGCCGCCGGCTGATGCCGGGGGAGCTGATCACGGCCCGCGACCTGCAGGTCGTGCGGATGCGCGCCCAGGGTGCGCGGGGGGATTTCGTCCGCATGCGGGAGCAGGCGCTCGGCCAGGCGGTGCGCCGGCCAGTGGCGCCGGGCCAGCCGATCCTGCTGGCCGACCTTGGCCGCCCGGTGCTGGTGCAGAAGGGCGCCTCCATCCGCATCGTCCTGGACAGTCCCGGCATCGCCCTGACGGCGCAAGGGGTCGCGACGGAGCCGGGAGGCCTCGGCGAGCGCGTGCGCGTGCTGAACCCGGCGAGCCGGGCGATGATCGAGGCCGAGGTCATCGGCCTGGACCAGGTGCGCGTGCTGCCCGGGGCCATGCCCGTCACAGCGCAAGGCCGGCTGGCCCAGGTGGCGCAGCGATGAGGTGGGCCTGCTGCCTCGCCGCGTTGCTGGCCCTGTCCGGTTGCGGCAACCTCACGCGGCTGTCCGAGATCGGGCGGCCGCCGGCGATGACGCC
>JBBSIT010000153.1:0-7914 GCA_038231995.1 Acetobacterales bacterium
CCCGCGGGGTCCCGGCGCCGCCGCTCACCGGGGTGCGGGGCGGGCGGGGGCGGCGCCCGGCGCGGCGGGGGCGCGGGCCGGCCCTCGTTGTCCGGCGGTCCGCCCCCCCACCCCCCGCGCCCCCACGTCGCTATGTCGGAGCGGCGGCGTGGACCGCGCGGCATGCCGGGATCGCGGCCGCGGCCGGGCTGCTGTTGGTCGCGGCCAGCATGGTCGGCTTCGCGCGCATACCGACCAGCTTCCTGCCGCTGGAGGACCAGGGCTACCTGCTGGTCGCGGTGCAACTGCCGCCAGGCGCTGCGCTCGGGCGGACGGAACAGGCGCTGCAGCACGTGCAGGAGAAGGCCCGCTCGCTCGGCTTCGTGCGCGAGGTGATCGGCATCGCCGGGGTCTCCGTGCTCGACGGCAACGCCTCGCTGTCCAGCGCGGGGGTCGCCTACGTGATGCTCAAGGACTGGTCGCAGCGGCACGGCAGGGATGCCGACCTGCGCTCACTCTATGAGCGGACCGGCGACGCGCTCGGCGACATCGACGGCGCGCGCACGCTGGTGATCGTGCCGCCGGCGATCCAGGGCCTCGGCAATGTCGGCGGCTTCACGATGATGGTCGAGCTGCGCGACGGCAGCACCGATTTCTCGAAGCTGCAATCGCTGGCGAACGGGATCGTCGGCGCGGCGGCGAAGGAGGATGCGCTGCAGCGGGTGGCGACGCCGTTCCGCGCCGATGCGCCGCAGGTGCGCTTGGAGGTCGACCGCGCCAAGGCGGAGACGCTCGGGGTATCGGTGGGCGACGTGTTCCAGGCGCTCTCGACCGCATTCGGATCGAGTTACGTGGGCCAGATCAATCGGTTCGGCCGCGTGTTCCAGGTCTATGCGCAGGCCGATCAGGCGTTCCGGCTCACGCCGCGGGCCCTTAGCCAGATCGCCGTGCGCGCCGCCGGCGGGGCCATGGTCCCGCTCGATGCCGTCGTCAGCACGGGACCTTCCGCCGGGCCCCCGCTGATCACGTCCTACAACCTCTATCCCGCCGCGACCGTGATCGGCGCTGCCGCGCCGGACCGGAGTTCGGGGCAGGCGATGGACGCGATTGCACGCATTGCGGACGAGACCTTGCCGCGGGGCGCCGGGTTCGACTGGACGGCGATGTCATACCAGGAGAAGGCGGCCGGCAACGGGATCGTGCTCGCCTTCGGCGCGGCGCTCGTGCTCGTCTACCTGGTGCTCGCGGCGCAGTACGAGAGCTGGTTCCTGCCGATTGCGGTGGTGCTCGGGGTGCCGCTCGCGCTGGCCGGGCCGGCGTTGGTGCTGAGCGCGCTGCACGTGTCCAACAACCTCTACACCCAGATCGGGCTGGTGCTGTTGGTCGCGCTGGCCGCCAAGAACGCGATCCTGATCGTCGAGGTCGCGCGCGAGGAGCGGCGCTTCCGCGGGGCGGACGTCGTGGCGGCGGCGGTCACCGCGGCGCAGACGCGCTTTCGGCCGATCGTGATGACGTCGCTCGCGTTCGGCCTCGGCGTGCTGCCGCTGATGCTGGCCGCGGGCGCCGGAGCCAATGCGCGCCGCTCGATCGGGGTGGCGGTGTTCACCGGCATGATCAGCTCGACCTGCCTCGGCACGCTGGTCGTGCCGGCGTTCTTCGTCGTCGTGCAGCGCTTTGCCGAGCGCTTCGGGGAGCGGCTGCGTGTGCTGCCCGCCCGCGCGTCATCCCCACCGCCCCCGCCTCCAATTCGTGTCGCCCAGCCTCTCCATGAGGAAACGCAAGCATGACTCAGCTCACTCCGCCCCTCCTTGGCCGTCCCTTCTTCCATGCGGCGATGATCGCCGCATGCGCCGCCGCGCTCGCCTGGCCCGATGCCGGGCGGGCACAACCGACCCAGGCCCAGATCGGCGCGATGCGCGGGGCCTGCCGCTCCGACTACATGCAGGTCTGCGCCTCGGTCCCGACCGGGGGCGCGGCCGCGCTGCGCTGCCTGCAGCAGAATGAAGCCAGGCTCTCGCCCGCTTGCGGGCGCGCCGTTGCGGCAGCTTCGCCCCAAGCCGCACCAACGCCGACGGCGGCGGCTACGGACGATCTGGCTCCGGAAGCGGCGACGCCATCCAACTCCCCTTTGTGGCCGCACACGATCGAGCAAGACGGCGCCAGCGTGACCATCTACCCGCCGCAGGTGCTGTCCTGGCCCGAGCAGAAGCGCATCAGCGTGCGTGCCGCCGTCGCGATCACCCCCAAGGGGGCCGGCAAGCCGTTCCTCGGCACGATCGAGCTGGACGGCGACACGGCTGTGGACATGGCCGATCGCGATGTCGTCGTCTCCCACCTGGCGCTGACCGGCTCGCATTTTCCCACGCTCGACACCAGCCGCGCGGCGGAGGTGGAGCAAAAGCTGCGCGCGGGCGTAGCGGCGCTGCCCGAGAAGCACATCCCGCTCGATACCGTGCTGCTCAGCCCCGGCCTCGCCGAAGCCGCGCCCAAGCCGGTGGCGGTGAGCAACGAGCCGCCCATTATCTTCGCGCGCTCGGCGCCGGCCAGCCTGGTTGTCTTCAACGGCCCGCCCGTGCTGGCGCCGGTGGCGGGCAGCAAGCTCCAGCGCGCGGTCAACACGAACTGGACGGTGCTGTTCGAAAAGGCCGAGGGGCCCGCCTTCCTGCTGGCGAACGACGCCTGGTACACCGCTTCCGACCCGGACGGCCCCTGGACGCCGACCACTTCGTTGCCCGCCGCCTTCCGCACGCTCCCCGCCGACCCGGCGCTTGCGGACGCGCGCAAGGCGATCCCCGCCAAGCCCGCCTCGCCGCCGGCGGAGATCATCGTCTCCGAGAAGCCGGCCGAGCTGATCGTCACCGCCGGGCCGCCCGAGTTCGCCCCGGTTCCCGGCACCAGCCTGCAGGCGGTCACCAATACCGACAGCGTGCTCTACCGGGCGCAGAACGGCACTTTCTACTATCTCACGTCCGGCCGCTGGTTCTCCGCCCCGGACCTCGCGGGACCCTGGACCTACGCGACGCCCGATCTGCCGCCGGACTTCGCATTCCTCCCGGCGGACGGCCCGCACGCGGAGGTGCTGGCCTCCGTGCCCGGCACCGCGCAGGCGCAGGCGGCGGTGCTGCAGGCGAGCTTGCCGCACCAAGTGACGTTGCAGCGCGGCGCGACGCTACGGGTCACCTATGCCGGACCGCCACGCTTCCAGCCGATCCCCGGAACGACGGTGAGCCGCTCGGTGAACTCGCCCGTCGGCGTGATCCACGCCGGCAACATGTACTACGTGTGCTCAGAGGGCGCCTGGTACGTCTCAGCCTCGCCGACCGGACCCTTCACGCTCGCGACCGACGTGCCGGCGACGATCTACGCGATCCCGCCGACCGACCCGCTCTACCCGGTGACTTATGTCCACGTCGCCACCGCGACGCCGGCCGCCGTCACCTACGCCTATACGTCAGGCTACGCGATGGGCTTCGTCTCAGCCGGCGTGCTCGTCTACGGCACCGGCTACTATTACCCGCCGGTGGTCATTCGCGGACCGGCGCCGGCCTACTACCCCTATCCGCTGCCCTATGCGGGCGGCGTGGTCTACAACAGCGCGACCGGCGCCTGGGCTCGAGGCGGATACGCCTACGGACCGTACGGGGGCGCCGCACGCTGGGGCACCGCCTACAACCCGGCCACCGGCGCCTGGGCGCGCGGCGGCGCCGTCTATGGTCCCAATGGCGGAGCCGCCGGGTTCAACGCCTATAACCCGAGCACCGGCAGCTACGCCCATGGCTCGGCGAGCTGGGGCGCCTATGGCGGCACTGCCAACGCAAGTTTCTACAATGCCAACACCGGCGTGTCCGGCTCCACGCATCAGAACACGAGCGCGAATGGGCGCTCGGGCTCGAGCACCTTTACCGGACCGAACAAGACCGTGAACACCGCCAGCGGCGCCAACTTCCGCGGCAGCGCGGCCGGGTTCTCGTCCTCCACTGGCGCGCAGGGCGCGGTGGCGCACGGACGCAACGGCAACACCGCCGGCGTAGGCCGCAGCGCGAGCGGCAACGTCTATGCCGGCGCCAACGGCAACGTCTATCGTCACACCGACGACGGCTGGTCGAAGTGGAGCGACGGTGGCTGGAACCAGGTGCAGCGGTCATCTGGCGGCGGCTCTGGCGGGAGCGCGAGTGGCCGCAGCTTCTCGTCCTCCGGCGAACAGCAGCGCCTCGACCAAGACCGTTTCGCCCGGACCCAGGGCGGATCGAGCGGGAGCGGAAGCAGGTTCGGTCAAGGCGGGTTCCGCAGCGCCGGTGAGGGCTTCCGCGGCGGCGGCGGCGGGAGGGGGTTCCGTCGCTGACCAACGAAGGCTGGCGCTGGCCAACGAAGGCTGGGCGCATGAATGATACGGCTTCCGGCTGATTGACTCGCGTATTGCTGGATTCTCAAGCGTCGCCGGCCAACCGGATCGGATCAAGTCGCAAACCAAGTTCCATTGGTGGCCCGCAACGGCGAAACCGAACTAATCAGCCGGAATGCGTATGAGACGCCAATGCTCCAGAAGACGTGCCAGCCGAGTAGCCTCTCGACTACAACGCCCCGGTCGAGCCCCCGTGGCGTCCGCATAATGGATAGCAATGCCGAGACCAACCGGCACAGAAGCATGTAAAGGCGTAGTTCGCGACGGTGAACCCGATCGCCTCCCTGATAAAGCTGGACACGAGCCGATCCTCCTGTTGTGGAATGGTGTGGGGGCCGGCCGCACGGCCGGTTGATTGCTGACAGGTCAGCTGGCGACGCGCCGCTTTTGCCGTTCGGGATACCAGCCGGTGAACTTCACCGCGCCGACCAGAGCCACAATGATAGCGACGATGCCGGCTCGCGGCGGCAGCCCCGGCACGTACAACAGCGCCAGTTCGCCGTCCGCACCCAGGCGTTGCGGTACGAGGCGTGCCCGTCGGACAGGGTGAAGGCGTGCACCATCCCGTCGCCGGTGAACCAGTGCTGCGACGCCACCGGGAACTGCGGGTTTGGTCCGTTGCGGAACAGCGTGCCGTTCAATGCGCGCGGCAGCTCGCCCTGGATGGGCAGGTCAGCCGCGACGCATTCCGAGGCGATCGGGACCATGTTGTTCGGGAGGGAGGCGTTGCCGGCCATGAAGCCCCACGGGTATCGTTGTGTCTGGCGACACATTCACACCAGGCCGGCCGTTCATGTCCCGATGCCCAGGTGAAAGTGGTCCGAAAGTTTCGCGAAGGGGGGCGGGCGCGCAGCAGCAGTCATGCAGGAAGTATTGACGGACTACCGGTTCGGGCGCTTCGTCATCGACCTGCGGCGCGGCGCCCTGTTCGCGGACGGGACGGAGCGTCCACTGCGCCCCAAGTCATTCGCGCTGCTCCGCCACTTGGCCGGACGTGCCGGGCAGCTTGTCGGACGCGACGAGATCATGGAGGCAGTCTGGCCCGGCACCTACGTGACCGAGGACAGCATCACCCAGTGCATCCGTGACATCCGCCGTGCGCTGGGCGACGACGACGCCCACATCCTCCGCACCCTGCCGCGCCGGGGCTACCTGCTCGCCGCCGTTGAACCGGCCGCGCCGGAATCAGTGCCGGGAAGCATGGCGGTCCCTGACCCGCTGCCGGCACCGCCAACGGACCGGCCCGTGGTGCTCGTGCTGCCGTTCGAGAACATCGGTGGGGACCCCGAGCAGGGCTACTTCGCCGACGGGCGCGCGCCGACCTTGTCACGGACCTTACGCGCTTCCAGGAGCTGCAAGTCGCCGCTCCGGCACGGCCTGATCCCCTTCCCGACGGCGTGCCTAGCGGCGCGTGCTACGTCCTCGGCGGCAGCGTGCGGCGGGCCAGCGGGCGCATCCGTGTCACGGTGCAATTGAGCAGCGCAGGGTCCGGGATCAGCCTGTGGGCCGAGCGGTTCGACCGGCCGCTCGAGGATCTGTTCGCCCTACAGGAGGACCTGACCAATCACATTGCCGCCTCGGTGGACACTCGGGTCGGGCGCGAGGGATTGCGACGGATCCAGCGCCGGGCTCCGGCGAACCTGGACGCCTACGACCTCTACCTGCAGGGCCGGGAGCTGCACGGACTCACGACCGAGCGGGACACGGTCGTTGCGCGGCAGCTCTTCGACCGCGCCATCGCGGCCGACCCGCTCTATGCGCCCGCCTGCGCCTGGCAGGCCTATACGGCTCAGCGGGGCTTCACCCTCGGCTGGGGCACGCCCAAGGGCCGTGCCGCCCTCGACCTTGCCCTCTCACTCGCCCGGCGCGCCGTCACGCTCGAGCCGGAGTCCTCGCCCTGCCTGGCGCGCATGGCGTTGGTGCTGGCGCTGATGGGTCGGCCCGGAGGCGGTGGAGGCCGCGGAGCGGGGGGCGCGCGCCAACCCCTGCGACGCCGCTGGCCGCGCTCCTATGGCGAAGTGCTGAGCATGTCCGGCAGCTATGCGGCTGGGGTCGCGGAACTTCAGACCGCACTCTCGCTGAACCCGTTCCATCCCCCGTTCTGGCACGCGACGCTCGGCCGGGCGCTGCTGCTGGCCGGCCGCCCTCACGAAGCGCTCGAGGCGTTGCTGCGGTCCCGGGCCGAAGCGCCCCATTATCGCCCCTGCCACAGCTCACTGGTGGTCGCCTTCGTCGAGACGGGCCGGATGGAAGCCGCGCGCGCGGCGGCGCGGGAGTTCGTGCGCCTTCGGCCTGGCTTCACGGTGCAGGACTACGACGGCGTGTTCGGGTTCAGCCTGCCCTCGGATACGGACCGGTTCCTGGTGGCGTTCAAGGCTGCTGGGTTGGGCTGACAGGCGGTAATTATGATCAGGCCGGCGTCACCGCGGCAGTCTGAACGCCTTCCCGAGGAGCCGATTTCGGGCTGTATCACTCTGTCAAACGTCCGTTTGCCAGAGTGATACACCCTCCCTAGATTCGGGCCGTGCCCCCTTCCCGCCCCCGTTTCGTCAGCTATCTCCGCGTCTCGACCGATGGCCAGGGGCGATCCGGCCTCGGCCTTGAGGCACAGCGCCAGGCCGTTGCCGCCCACGTCGCCCAGGCTGGCGGCGAGCTGGTGGCGGAGTTGCGGGAGGTGGAGAGCGGCAAGCGCGCCGATCGGCCGCAGCTTGCCGCCGCACTGGCGTCCTGCCGCACCCGCCGGGCCGTGCTGGTGATCGCCAAGCTGGACCGGCTGGCGCGCAACGCGCGCTTCCTGTTGTCCGTGGTGGAGGGCAGCGGCGAGGCCGGCGTGGTGTTCTGTGACCTACCCACGGTGCCGGCAGGGCCAGTTGGCAAGTTCCTCATCACGCAGATGGCGGCAGTTGCCGAGCTGGAGGCTGGGCTGATCAGCCAGCGCACGCGGGCTGCCTTGGCCGTCGCCAAGGCGCGGGGCGTCCGTCTCGGCAACCCCTCCCCTGTCCCGGCAACACCAGCGATGGCGGCAGCAGCGCGAGCAGCCCGCAGCCGCCAGGTTACGGACCAAGCAGGAGACGTGCTTGCCCGTGGTGCGCCAGGTGCAGGCCGAGGGCGCCAGCAGCCTTCGCACCATCGCGGCGGAGCTGCACGCGCACGGCGTGCTCACGCCGACCGGCAAGGC
Organism: Acetobacterales bacterium; assembly: GCA_038231995.1. Classification (GTDB taxonomy): domain Bacteria; phylum Pseudomonadota; class Alphaproteobacteria; order Acetobacterales; family Acetobacteraceae; genus JBBSIT01. The sequence goes on from JBBSIT010000153.1 coordinate 7,560, forward strand.
CAACTGGTCGGCCGCCCAGGTGCAGCGGCTGCTGTCCCGGGCAGAGATAGCAAACCGAGCACCTAAGGAGGGATGAACGCTCGGCTACGCTACAAACCAGACTTGCTTACAGATTGCGGTTGTATATCGTCTAGATTGCGAGTCGAGGACAGATCGACCTCGGTAGGGTATCGGAGCGCAGCGTGATTCTCGTTGTTGGCATACTAAGGGCGGGGTGGGCAAAACGACGCTCGCGATCAACCTAGTGGATAGAATCTAACACTTGGTGGCCACGTTTGACCGCGGCGATGATCTTGTCCGGGTCCTTGGTCCAGCGGAAGGGGCGCGGATTGTCGTTGGCTTCGGCAACATAGCG